>CANHFL010000027.1 GCA_947459855.1 Planctomycetaceae bacterium
GGTGGGCACGCTCTCGGCGACAAGCAGCGCACCCAGAGGGTGCTTCGGGTCGGCGATCGCGACGACCGCGTTGCCCGCGCAGAGGGGCGGCAGGACCAGCGAGAGGAAGCCGAGCAGCGTCTGCTCGCCGCCCGAGTGATGCATCGCGACGCACACGCCGCTCGGCTCCGGCATGCTGAAGTTGTGGTACGGGCCCGCGACCGGGTTGCGCGAACCGAGCACCTGCTGGAACTTGTCGCACCAGCCGGCCCAGCTGACGGTGCGGTCGATCGAGGCATCGACCTCGGCCTCGGCCGCGCGCTTCGTGGCGCCGGTGGTGGCGCGGATGCCGTCGGCCAGGTCGGCGCGGCGGCCCTCGAGCATCTCGGCCAGGCGGTAGACGATCTGGCTGCGCAGGTACGCGGTGGCGCCGCTCCACGCGCCGAAGCCGGTGCGCGCGGCCTCGACGGCGTCGCGCAGGTCCTTGCGCGAGGCGTGGGAGAGGTGCGCCACCAGCGTGCGGTCGTGGCCGTGCAGCGGCAGCGTGCGGCCGCTCTCGCTGCGCGGGAACGCGCCGTTGATCAGCAGCTTCCAGGTCTTCAGGACGGGGATCCGGTCGGTGGTCTCGGGCATCGTTCGCTCCGTGCGTGCGTTCGTGGGGTCAGTCGGCCAGGTACGCGGCCAGCCCGTGGCGGCCGCCTTCACGGCCGAAGCCGCTCTCCTTGAACCCGCCGAACGGGCTCGTCGCGTCGAACTGGTTGTAGGTGTTGCACCACACCACGCCCGCCTGCAGGCGGCGCGCGACGTCGAACACCTTGCTGCCCTTCTCGGTCCAGATGCCGGCGGCCAGGCCGTACGGCGTGTTGTTGGCGCGCTGGATCGCCTCCTCGGGCGTGCGGAAGCTCATCACCGCCAGCACCGGCCCGAAGATCTCCTCGCGGGCCACCACGTGGCTCGGCTGCACGCCGGTCATGTACGTCGGCCGGCACCAGAAGCCCTTCGTGGGCAGCGCCTGCGCGCCGGGTTGGCACACCGTGCAGCCCTCGCGGCCGCCTTCCTCGATGTACTTCGCGATGGTCGCCAGCTGCTGGCGCGAGTTGATCGCGCCGACGTCGGTGTTCTTGTCCAGCGGGTCGCCCACGCGCAGGCTGCGCATGCGGATGTCGAGCTTCGCCAGCACCTCGGGCAGCACGCTCTCCTCGACGAACAGCCGGCTGCCCGCGCAGCAGACATGGCCCTGGTTGAACCAGATGCTCTGCACGATTCCCTCGATCGCCTGGTCGATGGCCGCGTCGGCGAAGATGATGTTCGGGCTCTTGCCGCCCAACTCCAGCGTCAGCCGCGTGCCGCGCGCCGCGCAGGCCCTTGCGATCAGCTTGCCGACCTCGGTGCTGCCGGTGAACGCGAGCTTGTCGATGCCCTTGTGCTCGACGATCGCGCGTCCGGTTGCGCCGGCGCCGGTGACGACGTTCACGACGCCGGGCGGAAGGTCGCACTCCTGCAGGATCTCGGCCAGGCGCATCGCGGTGAGCGACGTCGTCTCGGCGGGCTTCAGCACCACGGTGTTGCCGCACGCGAGCGCGGGCGCCAGCTTCCACGCCGCCATCAGCAGCGGGAAGTTCCACGGGATGATCTGCCCACACACGCCGACGGGCTGCGGGTCGCCGCCGCCCGGCACCGCGTAGCGCAGCTTGTCGCACCAGCCCGCGTGGTAGAAGAAGTGCTGTGCGGCCAGCGGCACGTCGACGTCGCGGCTCTCCTTGATCGGCTTGCCGCCGTCCATCGTCTCCAGCACGGCCAGTTCGCGCGCGCGCTCCTGGATCCGGCGCGCGATGCGGTAGAGGTACTTCGCGCGCTCGCCGGCGCGCAGCTTCGACCATGGCTTCAGTGCCTTGCGCGCGGCGGCCACGGCGGCGGCAACGTCGGCCTCGCCGGCCTCGGCCACCTGGCTCAGGACGGCCTCGGTGGCGGGGTTCACGGTGGCGAAGCGCTTGCGCGACGCGGGGTCGACGAACTTGCCGCCGATCAGGAGCTGCGTGCGCTCGGGGATGGTCACGGGCACCGTCTCGGGCGCGGGGCTGTAGTCCCAGCGCGGGGCGTCCGTGGGGGCGCCCGGATGCACGGCGCCGTCGGGGTGGGCGGGCGTGGAGGCCATGCGGGCGATCGTACCCGCGGGGATTCTCGGCCCCCTGCGGCATGGTGGTTCCGCTGAATCGGCACGGCATGCCCGCACGAAGTCGAGCGCAGGAGTCCACCCACATGCTGATCGCAACGCTCGCGTTCCTCGCCTCCGCCCTGCAGCCCGCCGACGACGCGGCGCCCAAGCAGCCAGCCGCCGCGGCCCCCGCCGGCACTGCCGCAACCGCGCCGGCCGTGGCCCCCGCCCGCCCCGAGGGTGCGCCCGAGCCCGGCAAGGCGCTCCGGTTGGTCGGCGACGCCGAGGTCAAGCCCGTGCTGGAAGGCGAGGAGTACCGCCTGCCGCAGATGAACATGCTGATCGAGGCACCGCTGCCCGTCGGCTACCCCGCGCCCACGCCGCCAGGGATGATCGAGCTCAAGACGTACCCCAGCGTCCGCCGCGCCGAGTACAGCGCGAAGGGCTCGAGCAACTTCGGGATGAACGTCGGCTTCTGGCCGCTGTTCAACCACATCAAGAAGAACGACATCGCGATGACCAGCCCGGTCGAGATGGACTACCGCCCCACCGGCGAGCGCTCGCCGCTGGCGCCGATGCAGGACGCCGAGGGCAGCTGGACGATGAGCTTCCTGTACCGCACGCGCGACCTGGGCCCGACCGGCGAGGACGGCCGCGTCAAGATCGTCGATACCCCCGAACTGGTCGTCCTCTCGATCGGCATGAAGGGCCCGTACGGCATGGGCACCGTGAACGCAGGCATGGAGGCGCTGCAGAAGTGGTTCGACGGCCAGCAGGAATGGGAGCCCGCGGGCGACCCGCGCGGCCTGAACTACAACGGCCCGCAGGTGCCGATGGCGCGCAAGTGGAGCGAGGTGCAGGTGCCCGTCAGGCGGAAAGCAGCCCGCCCGCAAGCGGCTGCCGCGAGCGACGCGCCCAAGCGATGACACCGACCCCCGCGAGCACCATGCCCGCGGAGAGCAGCATGGGGAGCGTGACGGGGCCGATCGCGAAGACGTCCTCGTCGGGCACGCGGAACTGCTCGCTGACGTTCCGCAGGATGCCGTATCCCACCAGGAACGCGCCGAAGAGCGTGCCGCCGTGGCGCGGCTTCAGCCACACCAGCACCAGGACGGTCATGAGCACTGGGCCGTCGGTGAGCGCCTGGATGAAGTTGTTGGGATAGCGCGCGGGGACCATCGCGGCGACGCGCGCGATCGCCTCGGGGTCGTGCGCATAGGCCATGGTCACCAGGTGCTTGGCGTTCGCGTAGGCCTCGGGGGTCTGGGCACGCTGCAGGAGTTCCTCGGGGTACTTCACGCTCCACGCGGGAGGGTTCGCCTGCATCGCGTCGGGCAGCGGCTTGCCAGGAAGCTCCCCGTTCACCCAGTTGGCCAGGCGGCCGAACATCAGGCCCGGCGGCGCGATGAAGGCAGCGGTGTCGGCCAGGCACAGCACCGGCAGCGCGTGTCGGTAGGCGAAGAAGACGTTCGCCAGGAAAACGCCGGTGATGCCGCCATGGCTCGCCATGCCGCCCTTGTGGATCTCCAGCAGTCCCCACCAGGGGAACGAGTCATGGAACGTCCAGAACAGCGCGCGGTCGTAGAGAACGGCGTGTCCCAGCCGCCCGCCGATGATCACGCCAAGCACGCAGGCCGTGATGTAGTCGCCCACCAGCGCGGCCGGCAGCGGGATGCGCTTCGAGCCCGCGAGCCAGCGCACCAGCAGCCACGCCACGACGAATCCCGACATGTAGGACAGGCCGTACCAGCGGATGCCGAACGTCTCCGTGAACTGGATCGCGAACGGGTTCAGCGTGTGGACGAGGCTCTCGGCCAGGGTGAGGGGCACGACACGGAGTCTACGGAACGCGGTGGCAGGCGTACCATCGCGGCGTGGCCACCACTGCCCACGATGGACCGGTCGAACCGACCGGCGGTGCCGCGATGCGCGAAGCCCTCGCCTGCCTCCGCGGCGGCGGCTCGCTTTCGGAGCGGCAGGCGCACGACGCCTTCGCCGCGGTGATGGCGGGCGGCGTGCCGGAGCCGGCGATCGCGGAACTGCTGACGCTGCTGGCCGCGCGCGTGCCGACGGTGGACGAGCTGGTGGGCGCGGCGACCGTGATGCGCGCGAACGTCGACCGCGTGGAGACCGGCGTGCCGCCGCAGGACCTCCTGGACACCGCGGGAACCGGCGGCACCGCAAAGCTCTTCAACGTGTCCACGGCGGCCGCGATCGTGGCGGCTGCGGCGGGTGCGCGCGTGGCCAAGCACGGCAACCGAAGCCGCACCGGCCGCGGCAGCGCCGAGGTGATGGCGGCGCTCGGCGTGCGGATCGACGCCGGCCGCGATGCCCAGCGCCGCTGCATGGACGAGGCGGGCATCTGCTTCTGCTTCACGCCGAACCACCATCCGGCGGCGCGCCACGCGGCCGGGGTGCGCAAGGCGCTTGGATTCCCGACGATCTTCAACCTGGTGGGCCCGCTGACGAATCCCGCGGGCGCGCGGCGCCAGATCATGGGCGTGTACGCGCCGCAGTTCGTGCAGCCCATCGCCATGGCGCTCGCGCGCCTGGGTGCGGTGCACGCGATCGTGCTGCACGGCACCGACGGGCTGGACGAGCTTTCTATCTCTGCGCCGACGATGGTGGCGGAGGTCATCGCTGGGCGGATCACCGAGCGCACCGTCACGCCCGAGGAGATCGGTGTGGCGCGCGCGCCGCACGAGGCGCTGGTGGCACGCGACCTGGCGCACGCGGCGGAGCTGGTCGAATCGCTGCTTGCGGGGCGCGAGCGCGGGGCGCCCGAGTCGATGCTCGCCGCGAACGCCGCGGCGGCGCTGGTGGCGGCGGGACGCGCCGCGGACCTGCAGGCCGGCGTCGCGCTGGCACGCCAGGCGATCGCGTCGGGTGCGGCGATCCGCACACTGGAGCGGCTGCGGGACGCTTCGCAGGAAAAAGGGCAGTGAACCGATGGGGTGAACGCAGCAGGCCCTAGCGTGGCCGCATGCACGATCACGACGAGGGGAACGCGCGCGGCGCCTGGCCGCTGGCGCTGGTGGCTGCCGTGGCGACGACGGCCGCGATCCTGGCGGCGCAGGCACTGATGCCGGGCGCGGACGGTGCCGCGATGCCCGGCGCGCGTGCCGACGGCGTGGCCTGCCTGACCGGGACGGTCGCCACGGAGCCTCGCACCGAGGAGGAAGGTCCCGACGAGCTGGCACGCCTGGCGCGCCACGACCATGGATGGCGGTTCACGCTGGACGTGGATGGTGCGGCGGATGCCGATGGTGCGTCCACGAGCACCCGCGCCGTGGTGTCGGTGCGCGTCGACGAGGAAGGTGCGCGTCCGCATCGCGGCGATCGCGTGACCGTCACGGGCAGGTGGAGGGCACCACGCGCGCCGCCCGATCCGGCGGCGAGCGAATCCGGGAGCGATGGGTCGGTCGACGTGCCACGTGCATCGTTGGTGGTGGTCGACCCGGTGTCGCGCACGGGGCCGGCCGCGTGGTTGCGCCGTGCGCGCGCGGCGGCGAACGACGCACTGCGCCGCGCGATGCCGGGATGGTGCGGTGCATCGGCACGCGCCTTGGTGCTGGCGATGACCACGGGCGTGCGCGATCCCGGGCTGACGGCGCCGGCCGCGGAATTCCGTGCGGCAGGCATGAGCCATGTCCTGGCGATCAGTGGGTTCAACGTCGCGGTACTGGTGGCGGCGGCGGCGGCGTGCGCCGCGCTGTGCGGTGCCCGAGCATGGCAACGATCAATAGTCGCGGCGGCGGTCGCGGGGGTGTTCCTGGCGTTCACCGAACCCGAGGTCAGCGTGGTCCGCGCGGGGCTCGGCGCAGGGTTGGCGGCCGTCGTCGGCCTGCGCGGCGGTCGCGCGCGCGGGCTGGGGACGATGGGGGCGGTTGCGTGCGTGACGCTTGTCCTGGATCCCGGCGCCGCGTGCAGTCCCGGCTTCCAGCTGAGCTTCGGCGTCGTCGCGGCGCTGCTGGTGCTTGCGGGCCCGGCGGCCGCGCGCTGGGATACGCGCATCGACGCGGCGTGGCGCGCCTGGCGCGGGCGTCCGATGGATGAACGTGCGGCCATCGTGCGCGGCGCACTGGCCGAGGCGCTCGTCTCGTCGTTGGTCGCATGGACGGTCAGCACGCCGATCGCGCTTTGGCACGGTGCATCGGTGGCCATGCTTGCCGCCCCGCTCAGCGTGCTGACGATGCCGCTGGCGGCCGCGGTCACCGTCGCCGGCGCGATCGCGATGGTGATCGGTTCGGTCCCGACGATCGGGCCGATGCTGGCCAGCGCACCAGGCGCATGCGCCGGCGCGGCGGCGACGGCGCTGCAGTGGATCGCCGCGGCAGCGACCGATTTCCCGGGTGCGACGTGGTGGGTCGGCCGCCAGCCGGGATGGGTGGTGCTGGTCGGTGCCGGATCGGCATGGTTCGCATGGGGCGCTGCGCACCGCGGCGCGCGCGCCGCCGCATGGGCCGTGCTTGCGCTCATCGCGGCGCTCACGTGGTCGGGAATGGCCTTGCCGGCCGGCCAACCCGTCCAGCCAGGCGAGCTTCGCATCGAGGCAATCGACGTGGGCAACGGACGCTGCATCCTGGCACGCACCGCCGACGCAGCCATCCTCTACGACGCCGGTGCGAACGGCTCGGACTCGGCGGGCAGCATGCGGATCGTTCCGGCACTGGCCGCGCGTGGCGTGCGGCACCTGGATGCGCTGTTCCTGTGCCGACCGCGCCTGGGAAACGTGTCCGGGGTGCCGGAGGTGCTGGACGCCGTGCCGGTCGGCGTCGTGGTGGCCGATGCCTCGACCGCGCGCCAGCTGCGGATCGCGAGGGAAGGCGTCGCGGCCATGGTCCAGGGTGCGATCGATCGCCGCGGCGTCGCGGTGCAGGCCATCGATGCGCCGATGGACCTGGCGTTCCGCCGACTGTGCGTGACGGTGCAGCCGATGCGTGCGCCCGCCGCAGGCGAGCGCATGCCGACGGGGCTCTGTCTCCGGGTGCGCGATCGCGACGCGACCGCGGTGCGCGCCGCCGCCGTGATCATGGGCGACGTCGAACCCGACGCACTGGACGCGGCCTGCCCCGCGCTGGCGCCGGCCGCCGCCATGGAGCTACCGAGCCACGGTGCGTGGAGGCCCGATCTGGTCGGCGCCGTGCGCCTGGTGCGGCCGGAGGCGATCGTGCAACCCGCCGACCGCATGCGACTCGAGCATGATCGCTGGGCCGCGATGCTCACGGGCGCGCATCGTGGCATCACCGCACGTGATGGCTCGCTCCGGGTCGACATCCAGCCTGATGGTCACCCGCGCTGCTGGCACTGGGCCGGCGAGCGGTGGATCCGGTTCTGAGCGAACGAGCGCCTCACTTGGGCGGTGCGGCCGCGGCCGCCGGGATCACCAGCGCCTGCTCCAGCACGACCAGGTCGCCGGCGGGATCGCCGTCCGCGGCCAGGAGCTCCAGCTCGAACGGCCCGGGCGGCACGGCGATGCACCAGTCCGCGCGGGTGTTCGCGGTGTCGAACCGCTGTCGCGCCAGTTCCTTGCCGGCCGCACGCAGCACCAGTTCGGTCGCACCGACGGAGCGGACGCGTTCCGGCCGCTCGACGCGCGCGACGAGGCGACCGCCGTTCGGCACGCCCGCGTAGCGCAGGAGCACCGGGCCCTCGATGGTCAGCGGCGCGACGTCCAGCGCCCATTCGCCTGTTTCCGCCAAAGGGGGGCGGTTTGCGTAGCGCATGCCGGCGGCATCCGACGCATCGGATGCGGTGCACTCGATCGACCCGAGCGGCACGACCGATCCCGGCAGGCCCCGAACGCCCAGCACGAAGTTGCGCGGCAGCGTCACGGGCGGGTCCCCAGGACCGCTCCCGCCCAGGCGCAGGAAGTCGGTGTTCATCCACGAGGCGCGGGCCGAGTCGATCACCGAACCGTCGGCCATCCAGGCGCGCACACCCGAAGCAGGCGCGGCCGGCGCGACGAACGAGATCGCGCGGATGCGTTCCCAGGGCAACTGCACTGCGTCCTTGCTCCCCGTGCGCTCGACCGACACGCCCGCCGAGGCGATCGCCGTCACGATGCCATCGACACGGTCGCCATTGCGCAGCAGCACCGCGTCGGCGTCCGTGGCGGCAGCGGGAACACCGCCATCCAGCACGATCGCGCGCACGCCCTCGGCCGTGATCGTGCGGTCCGGCAGCCATACGCTCTTCCAGATCGCGGCGCCGCCCTTCGTCGAGAGTTCACCGTGGATCCGCTGGCCGTCGGCCAGGAGCAGCGTGCCGGGCATCTCGCGGACCGCGGCCGCGCGGCCATCGACCAGCAGCGCGGCGACGCTGGATGGATCGGGAACCGCATCCGTGGGCTGGACCGCGACAGGGTCGCCGTTGAACTCGAAAGCACGCA
>CANHFL010000028.1 GCA_947459855.1 Planctomycetaceae bacterium
AATCGCCTCGTATTGGTACGAGACTTCAGGCCGAAGCCGGTGATTCAACTGGACACATCCCCTCGTGACCGATGCAATGGGACGCGGTTGTTGCGTGGGGGAATTCTCCCGAGCGACGGCGCACTCCAAATGCCTTTCAGAAATGTGGAAACTCGCATGACGACCAACGAGCAGCTTCAGCGCGCGGCAGGCCTCCTGATGGACCGCGTGGCGCCGCTCGTGGTCGATGCCGACGCCGAAGGCAACCTTGCCAACGCACACGTGCCTGCGGACGCCAGTGCGCTTGCGGGTTTCCGTGATGCCGCGCACCTGCGCACGGCGCTTCCGGCGCCCGTCGGCCACGCATGGACGAACCACGTCCGCGCGGCGCTCGCCGACCGGCGCATACGCGCCGCGCTCGCGGTGCTGGACGGCGAGGCCCACGAGGTCTGGGCGATGCCGGCGCCGGCCGCATCGAAGGCCACGATCGTCGCGTTCCGCGGTGCCCTGGAGAACGTCCCTGCCCCGCTGGCCGGCAACTGCTCCTTCGGCGTGATCACGGACCACGTGTGGGGGATGCTCGAGCCGCTCTCGCGCGGGCAGCTGACCACGCTTCGCGCGATCGCGTGCGGACTGGACAACGACGGCATCGCCAAGACGATGCACCGCACCAAGCGCGCGGTGGAGTGGCACATCCGGTCGCTCTACCTGACGCTGAGCTGCGAGACCCGCGAGCAACTGGCGACGATCGGGCGCCGGGCCGGGCTCTGCCGCTTTGCCGACGAGGCATGGCTGCGGGTCCTGGCGGCACGCCCCGCGCGCCGCGGCCGCACCGCCGAGGAGTGACCCGTCGGCGGGTATGGGGCCCGGGCACTCCCGGAAACCCGCAATCCGCCGCACTGCCTTGAAACTCCGCCCCCCCGCGGCACTATGTGGGGAAGGCATGCTCTGGCGACCCACCCACGGCTCGCTCGCTGTCCGTGTCGGCCTGCTGGCCTGCGCGGGCGTGGTGGCGCTGGCCGCGGCGCCGGTCGCCGATGACGCGCCAACGCCCGCTGCGCCGGCGGAGCCCCAGGAACACCCCGCCGACGCAATCGACCGCAAGGCGCTGAAGGCGCGCGAGACGTGGTGGAGCTGGAAGCCGCTCGTCGTGCCGCAGCCCCCGCAGGTGCGCGATGCCGCGTGGTGCCGCTCGCCGCTCGACCGCTTCGTGCTGGCGAAGCTGGAGGCGAAGGGCATCGCGCCCGCGCCCGAGGCCGACCGCGTGGCGCTCATCCGCCGCGCCACGTTCGACCTCACCGGCCTGCCGCCCACGCCGCAGGAGGTCGCCGACTTCATCGCCGACACGCGGCCCGACGCATACGAGCGCGTGCTCGACCGCCTGCTGGCCTCGCCGCGCTACGGCGAGAAGTGGGGCCGCTTCTGGCTGGACCTCGTGCGCTACGCCGACACGAACGGCTTCGAGCGCGACAGCGACAAGCCCGCCGCATGGCGCTACCGCGACTGGGTGGTGCAGGCGCTCAACGACGACAAGCCCTACGACCGCTTCGTGCAGGAGCAGCTGGCGGGCGACGAACTGCCGGACCGCGACTTCGGCACGCTGGTCGCCACGGGCTACTACCGGCTGGGCATGTGGGACGACGAGGTGCCCGACCTGGCGCAGGCGCAGGCCGACGACATGGACGGCATCGTCGACGTCACGGCGCGCACGTTCCTGGGCGTGCCGATGGGCTGCGTGCGCTGCCACGACCACAAGGGCGACCCGATCCCGCACCGCGACTACTACCGGTTCACGGCGTGGTTCGCGGGCGTCAAGCCCTACAAGACCAGCCCGTTCAACAGCATCGCCGCCGAGAACGTGATGCGCAGCGCGCGCACGGATTTCGGCCGCGCCGACCCCGAGGCCGAGCGCCGCGCCTTCCGAGACGAACGCGCCGGCCTGCTGCGCGACCTGCACGCGATCGAGCGCGAGGCCGGCCTGGAGCCCACGGCGGAGGGCGACGCGATCGTCGACCGCGCGCCGGCCGAGGGGCTGGTGACGCACCTGGCGTTCGAGGACGCGAAGACCGGCACCGCCGCGAACCGTGCGAACGCGCCGGACGGCACGCCGGCCGCGGGCGCGAAGGTGCGCGACGCCGGCTTCGGCGCGGAGGGCTGCTTCGGCAAGGCGTTCGGCTTCGACGGCGGCGACGACCGCGTCGAGCTCGACCGGCCGGTGCAGGACGACTTCACCGTGGGCTTCTGGTTCCGCACCACCGACATCGGCGGCGGCAGCGAGAACGACACGCGCTGGTTCCTGGGCAAGGGCCTGGTGGACGGCGAGGTGCCCGGGATCGTGGACGACTGGGGCATCAGCCTGGTGGGCCACGGCGTGGTCGCCGCGGGCACCGGCGCGCCCGAGACGTTCGTGGCCAGCGGCCCCGGCCACAACGACGGCGCGTGGCACCATGTGGCGTTCACGCGCACGCGCAGGACGGGCGACATCGCGCTGTGGGTGGACGGCATGCGCGTGGCCACCGCCACCGGCAGCCGGCGCGCGCTGGTCACGCCGAAGCGCATCGCGGTCGGTTCGCTGCAGAACGACATCCATCCGTTCGCGGGCACGATCGACGAGGTGCGCATCTGGAATCGCCCGCTGGCGGACGACGAGATCCGCGCGATGGCCACCGGACTTGCACCGGCCGCTGCCGCGGGCGCGGCCGTGGAGTCCCGCCTGCCCGCACGCGCCGCCGAGTGGCGCACCAAGCGCGACCGCCTGGCCGCGATGACGCCGCCCGACGACAAGGGCGAATCGCTGCTGGTGGTGCGTGAGGAGGCCGCCCCGCGCGAGACGCGCGTCTTCACGCGCGGTTCGCCTCACGCGCCGGCCGAGGCGGTGGAGCCGGGCGTGCCCGCGATCGCCGCGTGGTTTGCGCCCGAGACGCCGGCCGTGCGCCCGCACGGCGAGTCGAGCGGCCGCCGACTGGCCCTGGCGCGCTGGATCACCGACCCGCGCAACGGCCGGACGCTGCGCACGCTGGCGAACCGCCTGTGGCAGCAGCACTTCGCGCAGGGCCTGTGCCCGACGCCGAACGACCTGGGCAAGCTGGGCGAGCCCGCCACGCACCCGGAACTGCTGGATTGGCTGGCGTGCCAGGTGCCCGCGAACGGCTGGAGCCTGAAGAAGATGCACCGGCTGCTGATGACGAGCAGCGCGTACCGCATGTCCAGCGTGGCCGGGCCCGACGCGCTGGCGAAGGACGCGCCGAACGACCTGCTCAGCCGCCAGCGCATGCGCCGCCTGACCGCCGAGGAGCTGCGCGACGGCATGCTGGCCTGCGCCGGCACGCTGAGCACCGAGGCCGGCGGCCCCGGCGTGCGCCCGCCGATGCCTGCCGAGGTGCTGGCCACCAGCAGCCGCCCCGAGGAGGTCTGGCCGGTCACGCCCAAGGAGACGTGGACACGCCGCAGCCTCTACATCCACCTGAAGCGCTCGCTGCAGCACCCGCTGCTCGGCGTCTTCGACCTGGCCGACGTGGACGGCATGTGCCCCGTCCGCTTCCAGACGGTGCAGCCCACGCAGGCGCTGAGCATGCTGAACGGCGCGCTCACCAACGAGCTGGCCGCCGACCTTGCCGACCGCCTGCTGCGCGAGCGGCCCGGCGACCTGCGCGGGCAGCTGCAGCTGGGCCGCGTGCTGACCAGCGGGCGGGCACCCACGCGGCTGGAGCTGGACGAGGCCGACGCCTTCATCCATGAACTGCGCACGAAGGACGGCATGGACGAGCGCCAGGCGCTCGCCTCGTACTGCCTGGTGCTCTTCAACCTGAACGAGTTCCTGGCCATCGACTGAGGACACGCACCATGGGCGACCCACAACCTCACGGCAGCTTCTGCGGGCGCACCCGGCGCGAGTTCATGTGGCAGGCGGGCGGTGGGTTCACCGGCGTCGCGCTGGCCGGCATGCTGGCGCAGGACGGCTTCCTGCGCCGCGCGGCGTTCGCAGCCGACGGCACCACGCCCATGCCAGCGCCGCAGCCCAACCCGCTGGCGCCGAAGCCCGCGATGCTCCCCGGCAAGGCGAAGAGCGTCATCTTCCTCTTCATGTACGGCGGGCCCAGCCACATCGACACGTTCGACTACAAGCCCGACCTCTTCAAGCACGACGGCAAGACGATCAAGGTCAAGACCAAGGGCCGCGGCGGCGACAGGAACGAGGGCCGCGTGGTGAGCCCGAAGTGGAACTTCCGCCAGCACGGCCAGAGCGGCGCCTGGGTCAGCGACCTGTTCCCGCACCTGGCGACGTGCGTCGACGACATCGCGTTCGTGAAGAGCATGTACGCGGACAGCCCGATCCACGGCAGCGCCATGCTGATGATGAACAGCGGCAAGCTGCTGGGCGGTTCGCCGGCGCTCGGCAGCTGGGTGAACTACGGCCTGGGCACGGTGAACCAGAACCTGCCGGGATTCGTGGTCATGCTGGACCGGACGGGCGGCCCGATCAGCGGCGCCAAGAACTGGAGCGCCGGCTACATGCCCGCGATCTACCAGGGGACCGTGCTGCGCGGCGAGGGCCCGCCGATCCTGGACCTGGCGAATCCCGCGGGCCGCAGCGACGACCTGCAGCGCCGCCTGCTGGACCGCATGAAGGCGTGGAACACGCGCCACGCACTGCTGCGGAGCGGCAACCCGGACCTGGAGAGCCGCATCGAAAGCTACGAGCTGGCGTACCGCATGCAGAGCACCGCGCCCGAGGCGGTGGACCTTGCGCAGGAGGATCCGAAGACGCTCGAGCTGTACGGCGCCGACGAGGAACGCACGCAGGACTTCGCGCGCAAGTGCATCCTGGCGCGGCGGCTGGTCGAGCGCGGCGTGCGCTTCGTGCAGGTCTATTCCGGCGGCAGCCACAACGACGCCAACTGGGACGCGCACGACGACCTGAAGAAGAACCACGACTACCACGCCGGCCGCACGGACAAGCCGATCGCGGGCCTGCTGAAGGACCTGAAGCAGCGCGGGCTGCTGGGCGAGACGCTGGTGGTCTGGGGCGGCGAGTTCGGCCGCCAGCCCACCGCGGAATACGCCGTGGGCACCGGCCGCGACCACAACTCGTTCGGCTTCACCATGTGGATGGCGGGCGGCGGCATCAAGGGCGGCGCCTGCGTGGGCCAGACCGACGAGCTGGGCAGCATCGGTGTCGGCGAGCGGTACCACGTGAAGAACCTGCACGCCACCATCCTGCAGCTGATGGGACTGGACCCCAACGGGCTCAGCTACTTCTACGGCGGCCTGGACCAGAAGCTGGTGGGCGTCGAGCCCGTCGAGCCGATCCGCGGCCTGATGGCCTGAGCTACCCTGAGCCGCCATGCAGATCCCCGACTTCCGCCTGAACGGACGCGTTGCGCTCGTGACGGGGGCGACCCGCGGCCTCGGCAAGGCGATGGCGTTCGGGCTTGCGAAGGCCGGTGCGAAGGTGGTGCTGAACTACGCCAACTCGCACGAGCACGCGCAGCGCACGTTCAAGGAGTTCGAGGCCGCCGGGTACGCGGGCGCGCTCATACGCGCGAACGTCATCGACGAGTCCGAGGTCGACCGCATGTGCACCGAGGCGGAGCGGCAGCTGGGCCCGGTCGACATCATCGTCTGCAACGCGACGGGCGACCAGCCGCTGAAGCCGATCGAGGAGTACGACTGGGCCTTCTACCAGGAGATGTACGACTTCTTCGTGAAGAGCCCGTTCCTGCTCACGCGCCGCACGCTGCCGCACATGAAGAAGCAGCACTGGGGCCGCATCGTCAACATCACCAGCGAGGTGTTCCGGCGCGGTACGCACCCCTTCAGCGCCTACGTTGCCGCAAAGGGCGGACAGACCGGCTGGACGCGCGCCATGGCCAGGGAGCTGGCGCCCTGGAACATCACCGTCAACTGCGTGGCGCCCGGCTGGATCCCGGTGGAGCGCCACGCCAACGACCCCGAGGAGATGAAGGAGGGCTACCGGCAGCTGCTGCCCGGCGGCCGCTTCGGTGTGCCGGCCGACATCGCCGGCGCCGTGACCTTCCTGGCATCCGACGCGGCGCGGTTCGTGACCGGCGCCGACATCCCCGTGAACGGCGGCATGACCGTCGGCTGAGGCGCGCCGCGCCGCAGCGAGCAACCGAGACATGGAGCACCGCATGAAGAAGCTGTTCGCCGTCGCATCGCTCGCCACGCTCGCGCTGGGCCTGGCGGCCGCCTCGCCCTTCGCCGACCTGGTGGCCGCGCAGAAGGAGCGCATCGCGGCGATGAAGGCTGCGCCGAAGAAGCGGCCGCACGTGGCGTTCGTCTCGAACGGCGTGGCGGACTTCTGGACCATCGCGAAGGCCGGCGCGATCGCCGCAGGCAAGGAGCTGGGCTGCGACGTGACGGTCGAGTTCCCCGGCGGCGGGCTCTCCGACCAGAAGCGCATGCTCGAGGACCTGGTCACGCGCGGCATCGACGGCATCAGCGTCAGCCCGATCGACCCGACGAACCAGGCCGAGGTGCTGAACATGGTCGCGGAGAAGTCGCTGCTGATCACGAACGACAGCGACGCGCCGAAGGCGCCACGCCTGTGCTACATCGGCATGGACAACTACGACGCGGGCCTGATGTGCGGCAAGCTGGCGCGCGAGGGCTGCAAGGGCGGCGAGGTGGCCATCTTCATCGGCCGCCTGGAGCAGGACAACGCCAAGCGCCGCCGCCAGGGCTTCATCGACGGCCTGCTGGGCCGCACGCCCGACGCGACGCGCTACGACGATCCGTCCAAGGCGATCGAGGAGGCCGGCTACGTGATCGTGGGCACGTGGACCGACAGCTTCGACCGCGCCAAGGCGAAGGCGAACATCGAGGACGTCATGATCAAGCACCCGAAGCTGGCATTGATGACGGGCCTGTTCGAATACAACTCGACGCTCGCCGTCGAGGTGCTGAAGCAGACCGGAAAGCTTGGCAAGGTGCAGCTGGCCGCCTTCGACGAGGGGGCCGACGTGATCATGGCGATCAAGGAAGGCACGGTGCTCGGCACCGTCGTGCAGGACCCCTACGGCTACGGCTTCGAGAGCGTGAAGGTCCTGAACGCGATGAACAAGGGCGACATGTCGATGGTGCCGGCGAGCGGCATCCTCTCGATCCCTGCGCGCGTGATCCGCAAGGCCGACGCCGAGGCGTTCTGGAAGGAGCTGAAGGCTCGCATCAAGGCCGGCAAGGAGGCCGGCGGCAAGGGCTGATGCGGCGGGGCGCGTCCGCATGACCGATCGCACGCCGCTGCTGCGCGTGCGGGGCGTCGGGCACCGCTACGGCGGCGTGCCCGCGCTGTCGGACGTCGACATCGACGTCTTCGCGGGCGAGGTGCTGGCGATCGTCGGCGAGAACGGCGCGGGCAAGAGCACGCTGCTGCGGATCCTCTCGGGCGTGATCCAGCCCAGCGAGGGCACGCTGGAGGTCGCCGGCTCGGACGGCGTGCCGCGGGCGGTGGCGCTGGACGGCGTGCGCGACGCCGCCGCCGCGGGCATCGCGTTCGTGCACCAGGAGCTGAACCTGGCGGAGAACCTGGACTGCGCGGGCAACATCTTCCTGGGCCGCGAACCCGCGCGGCACGGCGTGCTGGACCTGCGAGCGATGCACGCCGAGGCGCGCACGTGGATGGCGCGCGTGGGGCTCGAGGTCGACCCCGCCACCCCGTGCGGCGCGCTGCCGATCGCGCAGCGACAGCTGGTGGAGATCGCCAAGGCGCTCTCCTGCCGCGCGCGCGTGCTGGTGCTGGACGAGCCGACGAGCAGCCTGAGCGCGCGGGAGACCGAGCGGCTGCTGGGCATCCTGGACGAGCTGCGCGCCGCGGGTACGGCGGTGGTCTTCGTGAGCCACCACCTGGACGAGGTGCTGTGGATCGCCGACCGCGTGGTGGTGCTGCGCGACGGGCGCAAGACCGGCGAGCTGCGCCGCGGCGAGTGCGACCGCGCCGCGATCGAGCGCCTGATGGTGGGCCGCGACATCGCGCCCGCGGCGCACCGCGCGCCGGCGGGCGACGCGCGCGTGCGGCTGGCGCTGCGCGGCGTGACCACCGCGCACCCGCGCAGCCGCCCGGTGGACCTGGACGTGCAGGCGGGCGAGATCGTCGGCCTGGCCGGCCTGGTGGGTGCCGGGCGGACCGAGCTGCTTGAGGCGATCGCCGGACTGGATGCGCACGGCGGCAGCGTGGCGCTCGACGGCGCGCCGCTTCAGGGGCCGGCCGCGGCGCGCGTGGAGCGCGGGCTGGCGATCGTCCCGGAGGACCGTGCGCGGAACGGCATCTTCGCCGCGGAACCGGTCTCGACCAACGTGGAGCTGGCGTGGATCGGCCGCCACGCGCACGCCGGCGTCGTGGACCGCGCCGGTGCGGCGGCCACGGTGCGGCGCACGATCGACCGCATGCAGCTGCGCCCCGCCGATCCCGCGCGGCGCGTGGGCACGCTCTCCGGCGGCAACCAGCAGAAGACGGTGATCGGCCGGTGGATCGCGGTGCATCCCGCCGTCC
>CANHFL010000029.1 GCA_947459855.1 Planctomycetaceae bacterium
AGCAGCGAGAGGTCCATTCCGGACGCAGCGGCCTGCCGTTCGAACGCGGGGCCGGGGGCGACCGAGGCCCCCAGGGCAGACGCCAACGCGGCCGCCCGGTCCTCCGGCGGGGTCCGACCGGGGATGGCCGGTGGGGTGTCTCCGGGCTGGGGGGAACCCCGCCCGAACAGGCGGCGAATAGGCACCCGTGCAGCGTAGCCGCTGCGCACCGCATTTCCGTAGACTGCCCGCAATGTCCCGTGACCTGACCCCGACGCTCCGCCTTGTCCGCACGCTGGCCTGCCTGGCCGTTGGTTCGCTGCTCGCCGCCGGAGCGGTGCACGCCGCGCACGCCGCACCCGCTGCGGACGGCACGCCTTCGGTGGCCCCGAAGGTGAAGCCCGCCACCAAGGACGACCTGGACTTCCGCCCGGGCTCGCTGTCGCTGGTCACCGATCCGCAGGGCGGCGCCCGCTACTGGATCTTCACCTACGAGGTCGCGAACAAGACCGGCAAGCCGCAGCGCTTCTCGCCGCGGTTCGAGCTGCTCATGGGCGACGGCACGATCCTGCTGGGAGGTTCCGACGTGGCGCCCGAGGTCGGACGCCGCCTGCAGCGCTCGGCCGCCGCTCCCGAGGCCGCCGACCAGTTCCAGATCATGGGTGACATCCGCGAGGGCGAGGAGAACGCACGCGACGGTTACGTCGTGTGGCCCGCGAAGGGCGACGCGAAGGACGTGACGCTCTTCGTGACCGGCGTGAGCGCGGCCTTCGACCGCGTGAAGGATCCCGCCACCGGCAAGGAGACGTTCCTGCGCCGGACGTGGGCGCGCGACTACACGTTGCCGGGGTCGAGCGACCCGCGCGAGAGCGCGCAGGCGACGATCGTCCGCCGCGAAGGTCAGGACCACCGCTGGCTGATGCGCTGATGGCGGCGGGGCGGCGTGGCCCCACAGCGCCCATAACTGCCTGATCGGAGGCAGCGGCTCGCCAGATGTTCCGCGCGGTTCCGCCCGGAAGCCTTGCGGACAGGCGGGCCTGCGGCTACCATGGCCGACCCGGTTCAGTACACGACTCACGTAGGAGACTTCGCAGTGGCACACAAGAAGGGACAAGGCTCGACCCAGAACGGCCGCGACTCGAACCCCCAGTTCCGAGGCGTCAAGCTGTATGGCGGAGAGTCCACCAAGGCTGGTTCCATCATCGTCCGCCAGTGCGGCACGCGCTGGAAGCCGGGCTACCTGGTCAAGCTCTGCAGCGACCACACCCTCATGGCGCTGGCCGTGGGCACCGTGCGCTTCCGCGGCCGCTTCGTGGACGTCATCCCGGCGGACCCGAACACGCCGCGCCTGGCGATCGACCGCGTCTGACGCGCGTCGCGCCCGAACCCGAACGAATCCCCGTCCGCGCAGGTCGTCCGATCTGCGCGGATTTCTTTCCCGGCACACCCGGCACCCCGCCCCAGCCATGAACGTCTTCGTCGATACAGCGCAGATCACCGTCCGCTCCGGCAAGGGGGGTGACGGTTGCTCGCACCTGCGCCGCGAGAAGGACCGCCCCAAGGGCGGCCCGGACGGCGGGGACGGCGGCCGTGGCGGCGACGTGGTGGTCGTGGGCGATCCGCACCTGGACACGCTCATCGAGTTCTCGTACCGGGCGCACTTCTTCGCCGAGGACGGCGGCCGCGGCCAGGCCAAGAGCTGCCACGGTGCGGACGGCGCGGGGGTGACCGTCCCGCTGCCCATCGGCAGCGTCGTGACGGATGAGGACACCGGCGAGGTGCTGGTGGACATCGTCGAGGCCGGCCAGCGTTTCGTGGTGGCGCCCGGCGGCAAGGGCGGCCTGGGCAACGAGCAGTTCAAGGGGCCGCTCCATCAGACGCCCCTCGAGTCGACCCCGGGCGAGCCGGCGGTCGAGCGGCACCTCCGCATCGAGCTCAAGCTGATCGCCGACATCGGCCTGGTTGGCCTGCCCAACGCGGGCAAGAGCACGCTCCTGCGCGCGGTGAGCCGCGCGAACGCCAAGGTGGGCGCATATCCATTCACCACGCTGAGCCCGCAGCTGGGCATCGCGGACCTTGGCGAGGACCGTCGCCTGATCTTCGCCGACCTGCCGGGCCTGATCGAGGGTGCGGCGCAGGGCGCGGGCCTGGGCCACGACTTCCTGAAGCACGTCGAGCGCACGCGCGCGATCGTGCACCTGCTGGACATCGCGCCGCTCGACGGCAGCGACCCGGTGGAGAACTACCAGGCGATCCGTCGCGAGCTGCTCGAGTTCTCGCAGGAGCTGGCCGAGAAGCCCGAGCTGGTCGTCCTGAACAAGGTCGACCTGCTGTCGGACGAGGAGCGCGAGGGGCGCATCGAGCGGATCGCGGGCGCGCTGGGCATGAAGCGCGGGGCCCGTCCGCCGGTGATCAGCGGCGCGACCGGGCAGGGCGTGCCGCAGATGCTCGAGGCGGCGTGGCGCCTGGCCGAGAAGCACGAGACGAAGGTCTGGGGCTCGGGGACGCGCTGAACGCGGCGGTCAGTCGCCGTGCAGCTGGCGCAGCCGCGGCGAGAGCCGCAGCATGAGCTGGACGCGCTCGAACTCGTCGACCCACCCCTGCATGGTGGCCGCGGCCTCGTCCGCGCCCACGGGTGCGCCGGGCAGCGGGCACGCGGCGCCCAGCTGGCGGGCCGCCATCGCGCGGTAACGCGCCAGCGTGCGGTCGCCCAGCAGCGAGCAGAACTCGAAGTCCTCGGCGCACCAGATGACGGTGGGCACGCGGGTGCCGGCATTGATTCGGACGCGCTCGGCGAGTCCGACGTGGGCCTCCTGCTCCAGGAATCGGACGTCGGCGGCGGGGCAGGCCTCGGCGATCGCACCCAGCATCGGGCACTGGACCGCGCAGTCGCCGCACCAGGCACCGGTCAGGACCAGCACCGGCATGCGGCGCGTGAAGCCCGCGAGCAGGGTCCGCTGCGCGTCGGTGGCGCGTGCGTTGGCCAGGTGGTGCCCCCAGCCCGCAGTGCGGTCGCGGTGGGCGTGCAGGTAGTCGGGCCAGGCCTTGCCAGCGGCGTGTGCGGCGCGCAGGAGGTCGGTCGTGAGCAGGGCGGTGTCGGCGACGGTCATGGCGGGGAAGCGTATGCGGGCGTCACCCGCCCGCATCGGCCTGCAGGCGACGGAGATGCTCGAACGCCTGCATCGGCGTCGTGTTCGTGAGGTCGAGCGCCCGGAGCGCCGTGAGCGCCGGGTGCGGTGCGGCCGGCTGTGCCGGCGCCGAAGGCTGGGCGAAGAGCGGCATCGCCTCGGCGGGCTCCTCGCGGCGTGCCCGGGCGCGCGTTGCCTTGGTGTCGGCGGCCGGCTCGGTCTGCACGGCCAGCGTGCGCAGGACGTCGCCGGCGCGCGCGACCACGTCGGCCGGGATGCCCGCAAGCTTCGCGACGTGGATGCCGTAGCTGCGGTCCGTCGCGCCCGGCACGATCCGGTGCAGGAACACGATCTCGTCCTTCCACTCCCGCACCGAGACATGCAGGTTGCGCACGCCGGGCAGCTTGGTGGCCAGCGACGTCAGCTCGTGGTAGTGCGTTGCGAACAGCGTCCGCGCGCCGGTGGCGGCCAGCCGCTCCGCGATCGCCCATGCCAGGCTCAGGCCGTCGAGGGTGCTGGTGCCGCGGCCGATCTCGTCCAGGACCACCAGCGACCGGCGCGTGGCGTGGTTCAGGATCCGCGCGGTCTCGGTCATCTCGACCATGAAGGTCGACTGGCCGGAGTGCAGTTCGTCGCTGGCACCGATGCGCGTGAAGATGCGGTCCACCAGACCCACGGTGGCGCGCTCGGCGGGCACGAAGCTCCCCATGTGCGCCAGCAGAGCGATCAGCGCCACCTGGCGGATGTAGGTGCTCTTGCCGGCCATGTTCGGGCCGGTGATCAGGGCGAGCGTCGCGGGCTGCGCGGCGTTGCCCAGTTCGGCGTCGTTGGCCACGAAACGGTCGCGCAGGAGGTCGTCCAGCACGGGGTGGCGGCCACCCTCGACGTGCAGGACCGGGTCCGCGACGACGTCCGGCCGCGTCCAGCGGTGGCGCACCGCGGTCTCGGCCAGCGCGGCCACGCAGTCCAGGCTCGCGACGGCGTCGGCGAACGACTGCAGCGCCGGCAGTTCCGCGGCGGCGCGGGTGCAGAGCGCGTCGAAGAGCGCGCGTTCGCGGGCGATCGCGCGGCTCTCGGCCGAGAGCACCTTGTCCTCGAACGCCTTGAGCTCCGGGGTGATGTACCGCTCGGCGTTGCGCAGCGTCTGCCGGCGCGCGAACTCCGCGGGCACCTTCGCGGCGTGCGCGTTGGTGATCTCGATGTAGAAGCCGAAGACGCGGTTGTAGCCGATCTTCAGGCTCGGGATGCCGCTGCGCTCGGCCAGCTCGGCCTGGTACCGCGCCATCCATGCGCTGGCATCGCGCTGCAGCGTGCGGGACTCGTCGAGCTCGGCGTCGGCCCCGTCGCGGAAGAGGCCGCCCTCGCGCAGGTGTGCGGGCGGGGCATCGACGCAGGATGCGGCGATCTCGCGCGCGAGCGGGTCCAGCGCGGCGGACGCATCCGCCAGCGCCCCGCGCGCGCCGGCGAACGCGGGGGTGTCGCCCAGCGTGGCGGCGATCGCGGGACCGGCCAGCGCCGAGCGCCCGAGCGCCGCCAGGTCACGCGGCGTGGCGCGGCCCATCGACATGCGTCCGGCGATGCGCGCGACGTCCTGCACCTGCTCGCACGCGGTGCGCAGCTCGGCGCGCATGCGGTCGTCGGCGGCCAGCACGGCCACGGCGTCCTGGCGGGCCCGTATCGCGGCCAGCTCGCCCAGCGGCGCGCAGGTCCACTCGCGCAGCAGGCGGCGGCCCATCGGCGTGCGGGCCTTCTGCAGGACGCTCAGCAGCGTGCCCTCGGTGGCGCCCGATCGCAGCGTGCGCTCGACCTCCAGGCTGCGGAGCGTGGTGGCGTCGAGCGTGACGTGCGCCGTTCGCAGGGTGCGGCGCGGCGGGCGCAGGTGCGCCAGCGGGCGCGCGGCGGTGCGGCTGCCGGCGGTCGGGTCGTTCGCCACGCCCTTCTGCGTGTCCAGCAGGTAGCGCAGCAGCGCGCCCGCGGCAGCGGCGGCGGGCGCGTCGTCCGACAGGTCGAAGGGTTCGAGCGTACGCACGCCGTAGTGGGTCTTCAGCAGGTCCGCGGCATCGGCCGCGCGGAACATCCAGCCGGCAAGCTCCTGCACCGGGCAGCCGAGTTCGCGCCTCGCACGCTCGGCCGGGCGGTGCGTGTCCTCGTGGTCGCCTTCGGGGAGCACCAGTTCGCTGGGGCCCACGCGTGCCAGGGCGTCCAGCAACTGCGCGGCCGCGCATTCCTCGACCAGGAACTCGCCCGTCGAGAGCTCGGCGAACGCAACCGCCGCCCGCGCCGGCTCGCCGGACGCGGCCGGGGCCACGACCGCCGCAGCCACGCGGTTGGCGCGGCCGTCGTCCAGCAGGGTTTCGTCGACCAGCGTGCCGGGGGTCAGCACGCGGGTCACGCCTCGCTCGACCACGCCCTTGGCCTCGGCCGGGTCCTGCAGCTGCTCGCAGACCGCCACGCGGAAGCCCTGGTCGACCAGGCGCCGCAGGTAGCCCTCGACGCTGTGGTACGGCACCCCGGCCATCGGCTGGCCCTTGGTGCGCTCGGTCAGCGTGATGCCCAGCGCCCGGTGCGCGGTGACCGCGTCGTCGTCGAACAGTTCGTAGAAGTCGCCCATCCGGAAGAGCAGCAGGCACCCCGGGTGCTCCCGCTTGAAGCGGTCGTACTGCCGCATCGCCGGGGTGTCCCGGTTGGGGGCCTTGGGGGCGGGCTCGGCTGTCTTCTCGCCGGCGGACATCGGCGCGATGGTACGGAACCCCGCGGGGCGGCAGGGCGGAAAAGCGCGCCAGCCCGCCTGCCATTCACGATGGCCGGCGGGCTGGCGGGGCGTTCCGGGACGGCGGTCCCGAACCGCTATTCAAGTGGAGTGGAAGAGGATCGAACTCTCAACCTCCTCGATGCGACCGAGGCGCTCTTCCAATTGAGCTACCACCCCAACAACTGCGGACGGGGGATTCTAGCCCGTTTCCCGGGGGGCCGCAAGGCCGCACGAGGCCCGGAAACCAACGCCGTCGGCCTGTATCGTGCCCCGTCTTCAGGCGACCCAACCCATGGCCCCGACCGGACTTCTCATCCTCGCCAGCCTGCTGATCGTGGCCGCGTCCGTGGCGGGCGGCCTGCTGCCGGTGCTGGTCCACCTGACGCATCGGCGCCTCCAGTTCGGCTTGAGTTTCGTCTCCGGCGTGATGCTGGGCGTGGCGCTCTTCCACATGCTGCCGCATGCGCTGATGGCTCGCCTGGAAGCCGGCGGTGACCCGCACGAGGCGCACGGGATCCTTGATCCGCTCATGCTGGCGCTGGTCCTCGGGTTCCTCGCCATGTTCATCCTGGCGCGCTTCGCCCATGTCCACCAGCACGAGCCGCCGGAGCCCGCGTGCGACGATCCGCACCATGGCCACTCGCACGGGCACGCCTGCCGGCATTCGCACGCCGAGCCCGCCGCGGTCGGCCGTACCGCGTGGATCGGCGCGGCGCTGGGCATGGGGCTGCACTCGCTGCTCGACGGCGTTGCGCTGGCCGCCAGCGTGGCCGCCGTGGCCGGTGCAGCCGGGGGTGGCCCGATCACCACGTTCGCCGGCCTTGGCACGTTCGTCGCCATCCTGCTGCACAAGCCGTTCGACGCGATGACGGTGGCCACGCTCCTGCGCGCGGGCGGTGCCAGCCGCGGGCGCGTGATCGCGGTGAACCTGGGCTTTGCGCTGCTGGTTCCCCTCGGCGTGCTGCTGTTCCACACCGGCGTGGCCGCCTTGGGCGACGCGTCCGGCGTCGTGCCGTGGGTGCTCGCGTTCTCCGCGGGCTCGTTCCTGTGCATCGCCGCCGTCGACCTGCTGCCCGAGGTGCAGTTCCATCGCCACGACCGGCTGGGCCTCTCCGCCGCGCTCGTCCTGGGCTTGGCCATCGCCTGGGGCGTCGCGCGCATCGAGGCCGCCGCCCACGGCCACCTACACTCGGATTCCCCGGCTGCGGTGCCCGCCGATGCGGTCCACGACCACGGCCACGCCCACGATCACGCCAACCACGAGCCGCACCCATGAGAGCCGAACGCGTCCTCGCCGAACTCAACCGCATCCGCCAGGACCTGGACAAGGACCCGAAGGATCCCGAGTGGTTCACGCTGCACCACGCGTTCTGCTTCATCTCGTACAAGCTGGGCGATTTCCAGAAGTACCTGGACGAGACCGTCAAGCCCGGCGACGAACCCGACTTCGACTGAGCGCACCATGCCCGACTACAAGGCCACGCTGAACCTACCGAAGACCGCCTTCGCCATGAAGGCGAACCTTGCGCAGGCAGAGCCGCAGTCGATCGCGCGCTGGCAGCAGGAGCAGCTCTACGACGCCGTCCAGGCCGCGCGCGCGAATGCGCCGCTCTTCGCGTTCCACGACGGCCCGCCGTATGCCAATGGCTCGATCCACCTGGGCCACCTGCTGAACAAGGTCCTCAAGGACATCGTCGTGCGCGCCCACCTGATGGAGGGGCAGCGCGTGCCCTACGTGCCGGGCTGGGATTGCCACGGCCTGCCGATCGAGCACAAGGTCGTCACCGAGATGAACGAGAAGGGCAAGCTCCAGAAGGTCATGGAGCTGCCGGACGACCAGCGCCGCATGGTGATCCGTCGCGAGTGCCAGGCGTACGCCGAGAAGTTCGTGAAGCTGCAGGCGGGGCAGATGCAGCGCCTCCTCACCCTGGCCGACTACGCGAACCCGTACCTCACGATGAAGCCGGCCTTCGAGGGCGCGGTGATCGAGGACTTCGCCGACCTGGTCGAGCAGGGCCTGGTGATGCGTGCGCTGAAGCCCGTGCACTGGTCGATCGCCAACCGCACCGCGCTGGCCGAGGCCGAGCTGGAGTACGAGGACCGCGAGGACCTGTCGGTGTACGTCGACTTCGAGGCCGCGGACCGTGAGGCCGTCGAGCGCGCGTTCGGCTGCGAACTTGACTGCACGCCGAGCTTCACCATCTGGACGACCACGCCCTGGACGCTCCCGGCGAACCTTGCGATCGCGGTGCACCCGGACTACCGCTACGCGGTCGTCGAGGTGGACGGCAACCTGGCGATCATGGCGAGCGACCTGGTCGCCAAGGTGACGAAGCTGGCCGGCAGCGAGGCCGTCCGCACGGTCGCCGAGGCCGACGGCGCGAAGCTGGTCGGCCTGCGCTACAAGCACCCGTTCTGCCCGCGCGAGGGCCGCGTGGTGGCCGCGGACTACGTGACGCTCGAGGACGGCACGGGCCTGGTCCACACCGCCCCCGGCCACGGCGCCGAGGACTACCGCACGGGCCTCAAGGAAGGGCTGGAGACGTACTGCCCGGTGC
>CANHFL010000030.1 GCA_947459855.1 Planctomycetaceae bacterium
ACGAAGTCGACGCACAGGTCAAGCAGGTGGCTGCCGTCGCGCATCTCCTCCTTGGCCATGCTGACCAGGCCGTCCCAGTCGCCGGAATCGAGCAGGCGCTTGAACTTCTTGCTGCCGTTGGCGTTGGTGCGCTCGGCCACGATCAGGAAGCTGTTGTCCTGGCGGAAGTCCACCGCGCCGTAGAGGCTCGAGCAGCCCGGCGTGGCGACCGCCACGCGCGTCACCTGCGGGCGCCGTTCGCCCATCGCCTGGCGCAGCGCGCGGATGTGCTCGTACGTCGTGCCGCAGCAGCCGCCCACGATGTTCGCGTGCGATTCGTCCAGGAAGCGCCGCATCGCGGCGGCGAAGGCGTCCGGGCGCAGCGGGTACTCGGTGCGACCGTCCACCAGCACGGGCAGGCCGGCGTTCGGGATGACGCTGAACGCGCGGTCCCAGTGGCGCGCGAGCGCCGCGACGTGCTCGGACATCTCGGTCGGGCCGGTCGCGCAGTTCAGGCCCAGGCTCGCGATCGGGAACGGCCGCAGCGCGTTCATCACCGCGGACATGTCGGAGCCCAGCAGCATCGTGCCGGTGGTCTCCATGGTCACGCTGACCAGGATCGGGATGTCGGTGTGGGTCTTTCCCGCGGCCGCCAGCGCGTCCACGCACGCGTTCGCGGCGCACTTCACCTGCAGCAGGTCCTGGCACGTCTCGATGATCAGCGCGTCGACGCCGCCGTCGATCAGGCCGCGTGCCTGCTCGCGGTAGCTGTCCAGCATCGATTCCCACGACGCCTGCCCCAGCGTGATGAGCTTGGTGCCGGGGCCGATCGAGCCCGCGACGAAGCGCGGGTGGTCGCGCGTCTCGAACTTCGCGCACGCCGCGCGCGCCACCTGCGCGGCGCGCACGTTCAGGTCGTAGACCCAGCCCACCATCTCCTGGTCGAACTCGGCGGCCACCAGCTTGTTGGATCCGAAGCTGTCCGTCTCCACGACGTCGGCGCCGGCGGCCAGGAAGCCCTCATGGATCCGCTGGATCAGGTCGGGGCGGCTCCGGACCAGGATGTCGGTGCAGTTGTCACGGCCCAGGTAGTCGGCCGGGGTGCAGTCGGGGCAGGCGTGGATGCTGGTGCCCATGGCGCCGTCGAAAAGGAGGACGCGCTGCTCGAGGGCCTGCAGGAAGCTGGGGCGCATGGGTAGCAAGGTACCGGGAACCGGGCGACCATTCAACCGTTTATGCGGATGGACGGATGGATACAGGACGCCCGGATGCCCCCCGGCGCGGCATTCCCGCGGAGTAGCGTTTCCGGGCCATGCCGCGCCCCACCCTCTCCGCCCGCGGGACCCTTGCACGCACCGCCGCACTCGCCGCGCTGGTCGGCACCGCCGCGCTGGCGCCGTTCGGCCCGGCGGATGCGCGCGCCGGAGCCGCGGATGGCACGGGCACCGCGGAGGGCGGCACGATCGGCGCGACCACCGCCGGCGCGGCGTCGCGGGCCACGCTCGCGCAGCGGACCTTCGACGCCGTGTGGGCCACCGTCCGCGACACGCACTGGGACCCCGCCTTCAACGGCGTCGACTGGGATGCCGTGCGCACCGAACTGCTTCCGAAGGCGATGGCCTGTGCGGACGACGCGTGCGTGCGCGCCGCGATCATGGAGGCGCTCGGCCGCCTCGGCCAGAGCCACTTCGCGGTGATCCCCGCGGACACCGCGGGCGGTGCCGATGCGGGCGCGCGCCGAGCGGGCCGCAGCGGCGCGTCGATCGCGTTCCTGGGGCGGGACGGCACGCCCGGCGCATTCGAAGCCGTGATCGTCCTCGTCGAGCCCGGCAGCCCCGCCGACCGCGCGGGACTGGCGCCCGGCATGGCGGTGCGCACGATCGCCGGGCGCGACCCCGCGGCGAAGCTGCCCGCGGGCGATGGGCTGGAGCGCTACGAGCGCGCCCGCGTCGGGGAGGCCGCCACGACGGGCGAGCCCGGCACCACCTCGCCCTGGGAGGTCGAGTCGTCCGACGGGGCCCGCCGCACGGTCGAAGTCGGCTACGAGGCCGACGCACGGCCCATGTCGAAGTTCGGCAACCTGCCTCCCCTGCCCACCGACCTGTCGTGGCGCCACCTGGACGAGACCGAGCGCGACCGCTGGGGTGGCGGCCGCACCGAGATCGGCCTGATCCGCTTCAACATCTGGCTGATCCCCGTCGCGCGCGCCTTCGACGCCGCGATGGACGGCCTCCGCGGCTCCGACGGCATCGTCATCGACCTGCGCGGCAACCCCGGCGGCATCGGCGCGATGGCGATGGGGATCGCGGGCCACTTCACCGCCGAGAGCCTGCCCCTGGGCGAGATGCGCTCGCGCGACGCGGTGCTTCGCTTCGTCACCAACCCCCGTACCGTCGACCTTGAGGGCAAGCCCATCGCCCCGTTCGCGGGACCGGTCGCGATCGTCGTCGACGAGGGCACCGCAAGCACCAGCGAGATCTTCGCGGGCGGCATGCAGCACCTGAAGCGCGCGCGCGTCTTCGGCACGCGCACCGCCGGTGCCGCGCTGCCGGCGCTCACCGAGCGGCTTCCGAACGGCGACGTCTTCCTGCATGCCGTGGCCGACTACCGCCTGCCCGACGGCACCGCGCTCGAGGCCAGCGGCGTGCGCCCGGACCGAGCCGCGCCGTACGCTCGCGCCGACTACGCGCGCGAGGGCGACCCCGCGATGGCCGACGCCGTCCGCTGGATCGCCGCCGAGAAGCAGGCCGCGAAGCGCGCGGCCCCAACGCGCGCCGCCGCCGCGACCGCGCCCACCGACGTGGACGCACGCCCCGCGTCCGGATCGAACTGACCGCCCCACGCACCCGTACGCAAGGACCCCCCATGCACACCACGCTCCGCACCGCCCTTCGCGCCGCCACCGCGGCACTCGCACTCGCCGCCACGGCCGTCGCCCAGGATGCGCCGAAGCAGGCGAAGCCCGCCGCCCCGTCCGGCGCCCCGGCCGCACCCGCCAAGCCCACGCTCCCCCCGCCGCCACCGGCTGCGCCGCGCGCCGCCGAGCCCGTGTTCAAGGAACTGAAGGCCGAGGGCGCCATGCCGTCCGCCAAGGACGTGCTGACCAAGCACCTCGACGCGATCGGCGGCGCCGCCGCGGTCGGCGCGCACTCCAGCATGCGCAGCACCGGCAGCATCGACATCGCCGCCGCCGGCCTGAAGGGAACGATGGAGATGACCGCGATGGCGCCGAACAAGGTGCTCATCTCGATGGAGCTCCCCGGGATGGGCGCCGTCCGCAGCGGCTTCGACGGCACCACCGGCTGGTCGATGGACCCGATGCGCGGCCCGAGCCTGATGGCACCCAAGGAAGCCGCCGAGCTCACGCGCGAGGCGAACTTCCGCCGCGACCTGGACCTGGCCAACGACCCGAAGGACGCCGCGGTCACCGGCCTCTTCGAGTTCCAGGGCAAGCCCTGCTGGTGCGTGAAGGTCACCAACCCGGGCGGCATGGTCACGAACAACTACTACGACAGGGAATCAGGCCTGATGTCGGGCATGACGATGAAGGCCGCGACGCCCATGGGCGAAGTGCCGGTCACGGTGTCGGTGACCGACTGGAAGGACTTCGGCGGCGTGAAGGTCGCCACCAAGACCACCACCAGCATGATGATGGGCTCGCAGGTGATGACCATCGACGCCGTCGAGTGGGACGCCGTCAAGCCCGAGGCCTTCGAGCTGCCCGCCGAGATCAAGGCCCTGAACGCGAAGCCCCAGGCCGCGCCGGCCGGCGGCGCGGTGCCCGCCGCGCCCACGGCGCCGGCCGCGCCCCCGGCACCCGCCGCGCCGAAGGCGCCCGACGGCAAGTGATCGCCACGCCACGCCCGACCCCGGACACCCCATGAACGCAGTCACCATGCGCGCCGTGCGCAAGCGCTTCGGCCAGGTCGAGGCCGTGCGCGGCATCGACCTCGACGTGCCGGCCGGCAGCCTGACCGGATTCATCGGCCCCAACGGCGCCGGCAAGAGCACCTCGATCCGGATGATCATGTCGATCATCCACCCCGACGAGGGCAGCGTGCAGGTGCTGGGATCCGACGCGATCACGGCCAAGGACCGCATCGGCTACCTGCCCGAGGAGCGCGGCCTCTACCGCCGCATGAAGGTCGGAGACTTCCTGTCGTACATGGCCACGCTGAAGGGCGTCCCGTCGCAGGGCATGCACCGGCGCATCGCGGGCTGGCTGGAGCGCGTGCAGCTGCAGGACGTGGCGAAGAAGCGCTGCCAGGAGCTCTCGAAGGGCCAGCAGCAGAAGATCCAGTTCATCGCCAGCGTCATCCACGAGCCCGAGCTCCTGATCCTGGACGAGCCGTTCAGCGGGCTGGACCCGGTCAACGCGCGGCTCCTGAACCGGATGATCCGCGACATCCACGCCACGGGCCGCACGATCATCTTCAGCACGCACGTGATGCACCAGGCCGAGCAGCTCTGCGACCGGATCGTGCTGATCAACAAGGGCCAGAAGATCCTGGACGCGACGATGCCCGAGATCCACGCGCGCTTCGACCCGCGCACGGTCGAGGTGCAGCCCGTGGACGCCGACCCGCGCTGCGTCGACGCGCTGCGCGCGATCCCCGGGGTCGACAGCGCCCAGTGGGTGCCCGAGCGCCGCGCGGCAGAGCTGCACGTGGCCCGCGGGGCCGACCCGCAGGACGTGATGCGCGCGGCGATGGCCGCCGCGCCCGTGCGTTCCGTCGAGCTTCGCCGCACGACGCTCGACGACGTCTTCGTCGAGCTGGTCGGCGAGGCGCTTCCACCCAGCGAGGAGTCCGGCAATGGCTGACGCACGTTCCGAGCACGCCGCGCGCAAGGTCGCGTCGATCGCCTTCCGCGAGTTCAAGCACACCGCGCTGACGAAGGGCTTCATCTTCGGCGCGCTCATCGTCCCCGTGATGATGTTCGCGGCGATCGCCGCGATCGGCGCGCTGATCGGGTCCACCATGGCGCCGGTCTCGGGAACGCTGGCGGTGCTGGACGGGTCCGGCCGCGTCGCGGCGTTCGCCACCGCCGAGCTGGCCCCCGAGGCCACCGCGCGCGAAATCGCCGAGGCGCTGGAGCGCAACGCGACGATCATGCCCGGCGGGGCCGGCACGCAGGCCATGGCCCAGGCCGCGACCGACGCCGCGCGCGTCGACGTCCGCGTCGAACCCGTCACGGATCCCGCGCAGGAGGCGGCGCTCCGCACCCGCGTGCAGGATGGGTCGCTGCTCGGCCTGGCGATCGTCACGCCCGACGTCCTGAAGGCCGACCCGCGCGACGCCGAGGGGCACGACGCCACCTTCACGCTGATCGTGCCGTCGAAGAGCCCGCCGCGGCTGACGCGGCTCCTCGAGAAGTCCGTCGCCCGCGCGATCGTCAAGGCACGCGTCGAGGCCGCCGGCAGCGACTACACGTCGCTCAACGCGCTGCTCAGCGTCCCCGAGACCGCGGTCCGCCGCCTGGCCACGGACGGCAAGGAGGCCAGCGAGAGCGTCGCCGCGAAGACGCTGCTCCCCGTCGGCTTCATGATGCTGCTGTGGATCAGCACGTTCACCAGCGGCCAGTACCTGCTGACCTCCACGATCGAGGAGAAGTCCAGCAAGGTGATGGAGGTCATCCTGAGCGCCGTGAGCCCGCTGCAGCTGCTGGTCGGCAAGATCCTGGGCTACGCGCTGGTCTCGGCCGTGATGCTGGTGATGTACGGCGGCATGGGCTTGGCCGCCCTCTCCGCCGCGGCGATGTCCGACCTGGTCTCGCCGTGGATGCTCGTCCTCATGGGCGTCTACTTCCTGATGGCGTTCGCCTTCGTCAGCACGATGATGGCGAGCGTCGGCAGCGCGGTGAACGACCTGCGCGAGGCGCAGAGCCTGGTCACGCCGGCGATGCTGATCCTGATGATCCCGCTCATCCTGTGGCTGCCGATCAGCGAACAGCCCAACGGCATGCTGGCGACGATCATGAGCTTCGTGCCGCCCGCCATCCCCTTCGTGATGATGCTGCGCGTCACCGCCAGCAGCGAGCCGATCGCACCGTGGCAGGTGCTGGCGAGCATCGTGTGGGGCTTCGGCTGGGTGGCCGTCTTCGTGTGGGCCGGCGCCAAGATCTTCCGCGTCGGCGTGCTGATGCAGGGCAAGCCGCCGACGCCGAAGGAGCTCCTCAAGTGGATCCGCATGGCGTGAGCGGCGCCGCGCGGCAGCCCGCCCGCCGCGTCCCGGCGCAGCGCCCATGATGGGTGCGGCGGCCATGTTCGCGCTGCTGGCGGGCGTGCTCGCGTTCGTCGCGGTGGGCGTCGGCGCCGTGTGGTGGGCGCTCTTCCGCGACAAGGCACGGGGCCGGCGCCGCTGCCCGCGATGCTGGCACGACCTCTCGGCGACGCCCGGCATGACCTGCGGCGAGTGCGGGTTCGCGGCGCAGGCCGACGCCGACTTCGCACGCACGCGGCGGCGCTGGGGCGTGGCCGCGCTCGCACTGGCGCTGATCCTGGCGGTGGCCGGTTGGACGCGCCTGCAGGTGCTGAACGCAGGGCTCGTCAACCTGCTGCCGAACGCGGTGATGGTGACGCTGGCCGGCTGGATCGACCCCGCGGACCCCACGGGCGAGATCGCGCGCGAGATCCGCCGGCGCCTCATGCTGGACGAATTCACGCCCTGGCAGCTGACCGAGATCGCCGAGGCGGTCGTCACGGCGCAGGCCGGGCGCGGGTTGCCGCCGCCGTTCGCGGCCGAGATGCTGCGCACGATCGGGGATGCCATGCCCGGGGCGTTCCGAACGAAGGGGGCGCGGACCGAGGCGGAGCGGGCCGCCGCCGAGCGCGCGCTGATGGAGTGGCACCTCGGCATCGAAGCGATCCTGAGCCGCCTGGGCACCACGCTCCGCGCCGAGGCCCCGCGCGCGTGGCCGTCGGGACGCGAACCGGCGGTGCGCGTGCGCGGCGCCGCGTGGGGCCTGCGCGGCGAGTGGCGGGCGCGGCTCGAGGGCACGGACACGTGGATCGTGCACGACTCCGCCGCCGACCCGCGTACCGACTTCACGCCCCTCATGGTGCCGGTCCCGGGTGCGCGCGGTTCCGACCGGATCGACGCGCGGATCCTGGTGCAGTCACGCACCTGGGACGGCCAGCGCGGCGCGTGGCGCGAGTGGCGCGACGAGCCCGCGCTCGAGGTCCACGCCCCGCTCGCGCGCGGCGCGGCCGAGGCCTTCCGCCCCGACCCCTCGCCCGAGCTGGACGCCGAGATGCTGCGCACCTTCCGCGAGCGCGTCGTCGCCTGGCGCGACCGCGGGCGCCCGGTCGGCATGCGCCACCTGCGCGGCACGTTCGCGGCGCCGCAGTGGGCCGACCTCTGCATCGGCGTGGCCTACGAGCTGCGCGAGCGCGGCCAGGTGCGCCGACGCACGCGGTTCTGGTGGCGCGGCGGCACCTCCAGCCCGCAGTTCGGCTGGATCACCGAGCTCGAGGACCGCGATGCGCTGCTGCGGCTGGCGGACGCGGTCGCCGAGGGTGGAACGCCCGACGGCTGGACCATGGCGATCCGCGCCGACCCAGACGCGGCGGCGTTCGCGCTTCCGTTCGATGCGAACCCGATGCCCACGGCGCGCTGGTGGCCCGGCGAGGGCGAGTGGCCGCTGGGCGTGGAGTTCGGCGGGCGCAACGCGCCGCCGCGGCTGTTCCGGCCCGAGACCGTCACTCCGCCGGCTGCGGATCCTGCGCCGGCTCCTCGCTAGCCTCGCCGCGCGGGTCGGGGAAGTGCGCCAGCACCACCGTGTGCAGCGACCCCCGGCGCTCGGCACGCGCATGCGCGATCAGCTTGGTCATCTTCCTGATCAGCACGTTCAGCTCCGCGCGCTGCTCGTCGTCAAGCCACGTGGTGTGCGAGACGGCGCACGCCCGCGCCGCATCACCCGCACCGATCGGCTGCCCCTCGGCGGTGGCGGCCCACCTGCTGAAGCGGCGCGAGGCGTCGTCCATGAGCAGCTTCGACGCACGCGCGAGCCGGGTGATGCCATGCGCGCACTGGGGATCGACCGGATGCAGGCTCATCGAGGGGCCGGGCGAATAGACGCGCTGCTTGCGGCCGTCGACCGATTCCTCGATGCTGACCACGAAGCCCGCGCGCTCCAGCTGCTCCAGGTGCGGGTAGAGCGAAGGCGCGGAACGGCCGGTCGCCTCGGCCAGCGAGAGGACGGTCGAGCGACCGAGCCCCTCGATCGCGGTAATGAGCTGCAGGCGCGCCGGCGATGCGGCGGCACGCCAGTGAAGGTCGGTCCAAATGCCGGGCTGGGGGTCCGCGGGCGTGGGCATGCGACGGGCAGACGCTCGGGGTGCCCCCGCGATTGCGCGCCCTTTCGGAATTCTGAAACGGAGAATCAGCCCCC
>CANHFL010000031.1 GCA_947459855.1 Planctomycetaceae bacterium
GCCACCGAGACCTGCTCGCCGGTGGCCATCAGCATGTCCATCTCGCGCGGGCTCGGGTTCGGGGAGATGCGGCCCGCCAGGTCGATCAGCTCGTCGGTCGTGTGGCCCATGGCGCTGACGACCACGACCACGTCGTTGCCGGCGCGGCGCGCATCGACCACGCGCTGCGCGCAGCGCATGATCCGCGCGGGATCCGCCACGCTGGTGCCGCCGAACTTCTGGACGATGATTGGCATCCTGCCTTCGGTCTCCTTGGCGCCGCTCCGGGCCCGGGACCGAGTCTAGCGGCGCCCGGCGCCCGCCTGCGAGCGCTTCGGTCCGATCGGTCCGATCGCCTGCGTCCACCACGCGACCAGGCCGGCGCGGGCCGCCGTCGGCACGCCGTACGCGTCGCACATCCGCGCCGCGAACCGGGCCGCGGCGTCCCTCGACCCGGGCGCACGTTGCCAGGCACGCAGCGCGGCCGCGCCGTTCGCCCAGGCGCGCGCGTCGCCCGGGGCCGGCAGCTCCATCAACTGACGGGCCGAGACTCGCAGTGCGCCCGGCGAGAGCGCCGCGCCGCCGTGGCGCTGCCACGCGAGCGCGGCCGTGGACGGCGCAAGGAGTGCCGCGCCCACGCGCCACAGGTCGGCCGAGCGGCGTGGCTTCACCGTCACCACGGGGGTCGATGGCAGGAACGCGCCCGCAGCATCGACGAACGCCTCGATCGCGCGCGTCTGGGTCGCCACCAGGAGCTTCGGGCCCCGGCGCGCCTTCAGCCAGGGCCCCAGCACCGGGTCGTTCTCGATCGCCTTGGCCCGTACCACCGGCGCGAGCAACGCGCGGCCGTGAAGGCGGACCGGCGTGCGGCCCCAGGTGCACCCGGCGGCGTCGATCGCACCGACGGTGACCAGCGCGTGCTCGCCGGCGCGCCGGGTGGCCTTCGGTGCGTCGATCACCCTCCCACGCAGCCCGTAGTAGTGCTGCCGGAAGTCGGCCGTCGCCTGCGCGTGGTCCCCGATCGTTCCGCGCGTTCGCTCCGCACCCGGCTCCGGCACGCCGCGCACGGCCGCCAGCGCCGCCGACCATGCGCTGCCGCGGATGGCCGCGACACGCACGACCGTGCCGTCCGCCGCGCAGGCCCGCACCGCTCCGGCACGCATTCCGCGCCGCAGCACCGGCACGCACGTGTGGACCGCGGCGCCGAACGTGCCCGCCCGCGGGAAGAGCACCGCGTCCAGCGCGCCGGCCTGCATGCAGGCACCGCGGACGCGTTCCGCATCGCCCGCCGCCAGGACCGAGATCGGCTGCACCATGGCCACCACGCCGCGCGGACCTGAAAGTTCGGTCCCCAGCAGCAGGAAGGCGGCGGCCTGGTCGGCGTACCGGGTCACCGCGCCGCCGAAGCGCTCGCGCAGGGCAGCGCGCGCGTCGCCGGCCCGGGCCGTGGCGGCGGAAAGCTGTCCAAGGAAAGGGGGGTTCCCTGCGACAAGGTCCACCGTCCAGCCCCCCTTCCAGGCCCCTGCCGCCAGCGCGTCGCCGGCCCGAATGGATGCACGCCACGCTGCAGCCCCCCCGCCGATCTCCATCTCCAGCCGGACCCGCGCGATCGCCGCCGCCATCGGGTCAAGGTCCATCCCGTGCACGGCGTGCGCCACCTGCGCGGCCGGGACGCCCGCGGCTCGCAGCCGCCGCGCGATCGCAAGGAGGAAGTTCCCCGTCCCGCACGCGGGGTCGACGGCGCGGAACGCGCGCCCGGGCTGTGCGGGCATCGCTTCGTCCAGGATCCAGTGCACCAGCGGCTCGGGCGTGTACCAGGTGCCCGCGGCGCGCACGGCGCCCCCGAGCTCGGCCGCACGCTTCGCGCCCTCGTATGCCCCCGCCAACGCCCCGATCCACGCACGGCGCGCCGCCGCGCCCCCCTGACGCACGCACTCCTCCCGAACGGCGTCGGTCAGGAGCTCGGCGTGCTCGGGGCGCACGTGGTCGCGGTTCCGTGCGATCAGTCTTCGCGGCCGGCCAGCGCAGCCTCGCGGTCGCGCACCTGGCGCTCCTGGCGACGGCGCTCGGCCTCGCGCAGGATTCGCTTGCGCAGGCGCACGGCGCCCGGCGTGATCTCGACCAGCTCGTCATCCTCGATGTACTCGAGCGCCATCTCGAGGCTCATGAGCCGCGGCGCCTTCAGGACGACCGTGGCCTCCTTGTTGTCGCGCACGTTCGAGAACGGCTTCGCCTTCACGGGGTTCACGACCAGGTCGTTGTCGCGGGCGTTCTCGCCCACCACCATGCCTTCGTAGATCGGGTCGCTGGGCTGCACGAACATCATGCCGCGCTCGCACAGCGAGAGCAGCGCGTACGTCGTCGCGGTACCGGCCTCGTTGGCCACCATCACGCCGTTCTGGCGCTTCTTGACGCTGCTCGTGGCCGGGCGGTACCCGATGAACGAGTGGTGCATCACGGCCTCGCCGGCGGTCGCGTTCAGCAGCCGGGTGCGGAAGCCGATCAGGCCGCGGGCAGGGATGTCGGCCTCGATGTGCATGCGGCTGCCGCGCTGGTCGACCTTCAGGATCTCGCCGCCGCGCATGCCCAGGAGCTCCAGGGCCGAACCCATGCTCCCGCTGTCGGTGTCCAGCGTCACGCGCTCGTACGGCTCGTGGCGGACGCCGTCGATCTCCTTCTCGATGACCTCGGGCTTGCCCACGGTGAGCTCAAAGCCCTCGCGGCGCATGTTCTCGAGCAGCACGCCAAGGTGCAGCAGGCCGCGGCCCGAGACCTTGAACTCGTCCGCGCTCTCGCCGGGCGAGACGCGCAGCGCGACGTTGCCGCGCAGCTCGCGCTCCAGGCGCTCGGCGATCTGCCTGCTGGTGACGAACTTGCCTTCCTTGCCGACCATGGGGCCGTCGTTGATGCGGAAGACCATGTGCAGCGTCGGCTCGTCCACCTGCACGCGCGCCATCGGAACGGGGTTCTCGGGGCTCGCGATCGTGTCGCCGATCTCGATGTCCGCCAGGCCCTCGATCGCGCACAGGTCGCCCGCACGGATCTCCTCGGCTTCACGGCGGCCCAGGCCCTCGAAGCGGTTGACCTTGAGGACCTTGCCCTTCTTCAGCGAGCCGTCCGCCTTGCACATCACGATCGGCTGGCCCGGCTTCAGGATGCCCTTGAAGACGCGCGCGATCGCGATGCGGCCGACGTAGCCGTTGTAGTCCAGGTTGGTGACCAGCGCCTGCAGCGGCGCCTCGACGTCCTGCTCGGGCTCGGGGACGCGCTCGGCGATGACGCGGAACAGGTCATGGACGCCCTGGTCGCGGACGTCGATGTCGCGGTTCGCCCAGCCGCTGCGGCCCGAGGCGTACACCACGGGGAAGTCCAGCGCGATGTCGTCGGCGCCCAGGTCGACCAGCAGGTCGAAGACCTCGTTGATCACGTCCTGCGCGCGGCCGTCGGGACGGTCGCACTTGTTGATCACGACGATCGGCTTCAGGCCAAGCTCGAGCGCCTTGCCCAGCACGAAGCGCGTCTGGGGCATCGGGCCCTCGAGCGCGTCGACCAGCAGCAGGCAGCCGTCGGCCATGCGGAGCACGCGCTCGACCTCGCCGCCGAAATCGGCGTGGCCCGGCGTGTCCAGGATGTTGATGCGGAACTTCTGGCCGGCGTAGGCGCCGGCGTCGGGCGCGAACGTGTATTCGACCGCGCAGTTCTTGGCCAGGATGGTGATCCCACGCTCGCGCTCCAGTGGGTTCGAGTCCATCACGCACTCCTGGGCGACCTCGTTCTGCTTGAACGTGCCGGCCTGCTTCAGGAGGGCGTCGACCAGGGTGGTCTTGCCGTGGTCGACGTGGGCGATGATGGCGACGTTGCGGAGGCTCATTCGGGGTCCTTGGGTGCGTGGCGTCCCGTCCGTGGGGCGACCCCCTGCCGGACGGCACGGGGAGCCCCGCAGTCTAACCCAGCCCCGGTCAGGACCGTGCTTGCATTCCGTCGGGATTGCGCCGGGCCACGGCCCGCGGCGCGATTACAGGCCGTACATCGGAAGCAGCTTCGCCTCGAGGTGCCGCATCAGCGGGTCGGCGCTGAGCGGCGCGCCCGTGACCACCTTGCAGAGGTCCGCGCTCAGGTGGCGCCGCCCCTGCCGGTGGACGTGCTCGTTCAGCCACGTGCGCAGCGGGGTGAACTCGCCGCGCGCGAAACCCTCCTCCATGCCGGGGATCGCCTTCCGGGCGGCCTCGAACAGCTGGGCCGCATAGAGCGTCCCCAGCGTGTAGGTCGGGAAGTAGCCGATCATGCCGCCCGACCAGTGCACGTCCTGCAGGCACCCGCGGCGGTCGTCCGGCACGGTCAGGCCCAGGTAGTCCTTGTACAGGCGGTTCCACTCGGCCGGCAGGTCCGCGAGGTCCATGTCGCGGCTGATCATCGCCCGCTCAAGCTCGAAACGGATCATGACGTGCATGTTGTAGGTGCCCTCGTCGGCATCGACGCGGATGAAGCCAGGCTCCACCACGTTGCAGGCCTCGTACACCTGTTCGACGCTGAACATGTCCGCCGCACCGCCGAAGTGCGCGTCCATCTTCGGCTTGGCCCATGTCCAGAAGGCACGGCTGCGGCCGACCTGGTTCTCCCACAGCCGGCTCTGGCTCTCGTGGATCGAGAGGCTCACGGCCTCGCCCATCGGCGTGCCGATCCAATGCGGGTCGAGCCCCTGCTCGTACATGCCGTGTCCGGTCTCGTGCATCGTGCTGCCAAGGCCGTCCAGGAGGCAGCGCTCGCTGTAGCGGCTCGTCATGCGGACGTCGTTGCAGTGGCTGCCGCCGCAGAAGGGATGCGTGCTCCGGTCCAGGCGGCCTCGCTCGAAATCGAAGCCGATCGTGCCCGCGACGAAGCGCGCGAACCGTTCCTGCGTGGCCAGGTCCATCGGGTGGTCGTTGAAGCGCCCGTCGGGCACGCGCGCGCCGGGGTGCGACGCCGCACCGCGCAGGCGGTCGAGCAGCGCCTGCAGCCGCGTGCGCAGCGGGTGGAACACGGCCTCGACCTGCTTGGCGGTGCATCCCGGCTCGTAGCTGTCGGCCAGCGCGTCCCAGCGCTCGCCGTGGGTGCGGTCCCAGCCGAAGCAATCGGCCTTCTGCCTGTTCAGCGCGACGATGCGCTCGAGCCACGGGCGGAACCGCTTGAAGTCGCTCGCCTTGCGCGCCTCGGCCCATTCGTGCTGGGCGATGCTTGCCACGGATGCCAGTTCCTCGACCAGCGCCGCCGGGAGCTTGGTCGCCTTGTCGTAGTCGCGCCGCAGTTCGCGCACGTTGACGCGATCCGGGTGCGTCGCCGGCAGCGATGCGGTGGCATGCTCCGCCTGTGCCAGCGCATCGCCCAGCCGCGGGTCGGTGGACAGCGCGTGCGCCATCTTCGCCAGCTGCGCCAGCTGCCGGGCCCGGAACTCGATGCCGCCTGCGGGCATCATCGTCTCCTGGTCCCACCCGAGGATCGACGCCGTGCTGCCGACGAGGTGCGCCTCGCGCGCCATCGCGACGGCGGCCTCGACGGACGGATGCGAGGCGTTCTGCGCAGCGGACGGGGCATGCAGGGTCGTCATGGGCCGCAATCATACGGACGCCCCGCCGACCGATCCAAAACGCACGAGGCGCGCCCGTCGAAGGCGCGCCTCGTGGATGGGTCCAGGGGACCGGACGTCAGGGCTTCGCCGCGGGCGGCTGCACCGCGGCGGTGCTTGCCGGCACGATCGGCTCGAGGAACTTCACGACCTCGTCGCGCTTCGTGTCCACGCGGTTGCGGGCGTGGTCGATGGCGCCCCAGCCTCGCGCGTCCTTGGCGGCCACGTCGGCCTTGGAGTCGATCAGCAGCTTGATCTTCTCGAGGTCGGTGGCGTAGCCGCACGCGATGAGGAACGGCGTCATGCCCATCGTGTTCTTGGAGGTCAGGTCGCCGCCCTTCGCCAGGATGAGCTTCACCGACTCGAGCTTGCCCGTGCGGATGGCGCGCATCAGCGCGGTCTCGCCCGCCAGCTTGTCGGTCGCCTTCACGTCGGCGCCCTTCGCGATCAGCGCGGCGACGACCTCGGGCTTGCCGACACCCGCGGCCCACATGAGCGGCGTCATGCCGTTCACGTCGGCGATGTTCGGGTTCGCGCCGGCGTCGAGCAGGACCTGCACCGAGTCCATCGTGCCCAGGCCCGAGGCCCAGAGCAGCGGCGAACCCTGGACCTGGTCGCGCGCGTTGGCGTCGCCGCCGGCAGCGATCAGGAGCTTCAGGACGTCGGCCTTGCCCTTCTCGGCGGCCAGCGTGACGGGCGTCTTGCCGGTGCGGTCCTGCGCATTCGGGCTGGCCTTGGCCTCCAGCAGCGCCTTCACGCAGTCCGCCTCCCCGGACTCGGCGGCGAAGTGCAGCGCGGTGCGCTTCGACATCCGCTCGGGGTCATCGACCTTGGTGCCGGACGCGAGCGCCTTCTTGAGCGCCGCAACGTCCTTGGCCCGCACCGCGGTGACGGTGGCGGGAACGGCCTCGCCGGCAGCCGTGGCCGGCGGGGGCACGACGCCCGGCTTCAGCGCGCGCTTGACCAGCACCGAGAGCTGCGGCGCCTTCGGGTGGTCGGTCATGACGGCGATCTTGACCGAGCTGCCGTTGGCCTCCCACTTCTTCCAATCGATCTGGATCTCGTGCTCCATCTTCGATCCCTCGGGGATCGCCACCAGGACGTCCGGCAGCGCTCCCGTGACCTTGAACGGCGTGTTGTCCATGCCGGTCAGCTTGATCGCGGTGGGCGGCGCATCGGGGGAGGAAGGCCCGTCGATCATGTCCTGGCTGATCGCGACGAACGCCTTGACGTCGCCACGCACGGTCAGGATCTGCGGCGGATGCCCGTCGATCGTGAAGGTGACCTGCTTGGTCAGCGGGATGCCTGCCTTCGATCCGGGCTTCAGCGTGATGTCGACGTTCGCGGAGGCGCCGGGAGCGATCTCTCCCGGGGGCGCGCTGCTGGTGGTGCAGCCGCAGCCGGGGGTGATCTTCGTCACCTTGATCGGGGTGTCCAGGATGTTGACGATCTTGATCGTGCCGGTCTTGGCGACGTCGGCGATCATCTCGCCAAGGTCGAGCACCTCGGGCTCGAACTTGATCGCCGGACGATTGTCCATGGACGCCGCGGGGGCCGGGACGCTGCCTGCCTGGGCCGCGGTGGTCGCCAGCGAGGGCATGACGGCGTTCGGATCGACCTTCTGGACGGGGGCGCCCTTCTCGTTCTGGGCCTGCTGGACAGCGGCCTCGAGCGCCGCTTGGCGGTCCTTCTCCTGCTCGGCGGCCTTCTTCGCGCGGTAGGCATCCCGGGCGGCCGCACTCATCTGCGTTCCGGTCTCGCTGCCGCCCTTCGTGGCGGGCGTCTGGCGGCCCGGGGTCTTCTCGGTGGCCGGGGACGGCTGGACGCCGTCCTGCGCGAGCACGGGGGTGACGAGGCCGAGCGCGAGCACGCCGAGCGCAAGGCGGGTGGCGACGATGTGGCTGTTCGGGTTCATGCGGACCAGGTGTTTGGGGTGATGGCCCGGACGGGCGTGCATGCCCGGCGGGGCCAATGATGCTACCTGCGCCGTACCGCGTGGCGCGTGTGGTGGTATCGGACAGAAGAGCCCGCAGTTCGCGCGATTTCCTCCAAATGTGCCGCAAGCGACCGCCCCCGGGCGGGCGATAGACTTCCTTTCCACGCCATGTCGAACGCACCCCACAACCTGCCGGCCCATCTCCAGCGCCCCCACATGCGTCCTTTCCATCCGGCGCTCGCGCCGGCAAAGATGAAGGACCAGTCCGGGAACGAGCGGGACGCGGTCCTGCTCGTGCTGCATGACCCCCTCCGGCTCTCCCCCCAGCCCTTCGTCATGCCGCTCCAGGGGACGGCCCAGCAGCAGGTTCAGCAGGAGGTCAACAGCTGGATGGGCTTCCTGCGATCGCTGCAGGGCGAGCTGGAGCTGTCCGAGCTGTTCGAGCGCATGCAGGTTCCGGCGAACGTGCAGCCCCAGCTGGTCGAGATGGTGAAGAAGCTGGACGAGATGGGCTATGTGTGGGGCCCCACCAGCGAGGCGATGGAGCGCGCCCGCCTGGACGTGATCCGCGCCGCCGGCCGGTTCACGATCCCCGACGAGGCGCGCGCTCCCGAGGTCGCGACGCAGCTCGGCGCCTTCATCGACGGCTGCCTGGCCGAGGCCGACGACCCGGAGCTCGGAAAGCCGATCGCGGGGCTCGTCGTGCCCCAGCTGGTCTACGGCATGTGCAAGGCCACCTACGGCGCTGCGTACAAGTGCGCCAAGATGGACTCGGGCCCGCGCCCCGACCGCGTCGTGATCCTGGGCACCAACC
>CANHFL010000032.1 GCA_947459855.1 Planctomycetaceae bacterium
ACCGGTCCCGCTGGCGATCTTCGTGCTCGATTTCACCGTCCCGTCGGCATTGAGGAACAGAATGTGGACCGCCCCGCGATTCTCGCCGTCCGTGTCGTCAAACCTGGCCCCGACAGCCAGATCGGCCACGCCGTCCCCGTCCAGGTCCCCCATGTTCGCCACGGAACCGCCAAAGGAGTCGTAGTTCGCCAGCGTCGGCACATTGGTCCCACCGCTGGCGATCTTCGTCGCCCCGCCCGACTTCACCTTGCCGTTCGACGGCGCGGTGATCGACACCACGTAGTCTTCGACTTCCCCATCGGGCGCGTCGCCGGTTGAAGACCCATCAAAAGTCGTGCTCAACCGGAACCGCGCGTACGTCGTACCGGTGAAGCCGGTGGGGACCGTTGAGAACGTCAACGTGAACAACCCGTTGTTCGTGCCCGTCGGAACGTTGATGATCGCTCGTTCATTGGTATTGTCGAACACGCCGTTCGCATTGAAGTCGATAAAGCCGACCAGCAACGCGTCTGTCCCCGTCGTGTTCGTCGCCCGCAGCGTGATCGTCGGCGCGGTCCCGATCGTCAGCAGGAAATCGGCCTGCGGATTGATGACGCCGTCTTCGTCGATCGGCAGCGCGCCGGTCGTGTCGTCTCCATTCGCCCGCGCGGTCTGGGTGGCGTCCGCTTCCCCGTCGATGCTGGCCCCCAGTTTCAGCCCGGTAACGACCGTATGCCGTGGGCCTCCATTGGCCGCGAGCGTCTCGTAGTTGCCCCGGCCCGTGCCAGAGCCCGTATCCGGCGCGTCGCCGAAGTCGATTTCCACTACATCGCTGATGGTGATCGTGAACATCTGCTCGAACGACAGGCCGCTGTCGTCGGTTGTCAGCACGCGGATCGAGTAACTCGTTTTCTTTTCGAAGTCGAACACCGCGTTGGATTGCAGTTCGTTCCCCACGATCTGGAACGATCCGTTGTCGGCGTCACCCATCCCCGCGACCAGCGTGTACGTGAACGTGTCGGTCGGGTTCGCGTCGGTCGTGCTGAACGTGCCAACGGCCGTGCCGCTGGGCTGATTCTCGGCGATCGTGTTCGCGGACAGGTCGAGTGCCGTGGGTGTCGCCGCAACGTCCAGCCGCAGGATGAAGACGGCCCCGCGATTGGCCCCGCCGCCACCAAAATCTCCTTCCGCGCCGACGATCAGGTCGGCCACACCGTCGGCGTCAAAATCGCCGAGGCCCGCGACCGAACTTCCCAAACTGTTGAAGTCGGCCAGCGTCGGCCCGCCATTGAGGTTATGGGCCAGTTTGGTGAGGCCGTTCGTCTTGACCGTCCCATCGGCATTGAGCCGCACAACGTAGGTCGCCCCCCGTTGTGTTCCGCCCGTGTCATCGCCCGTGGCACCGACGACGAGATCGGTCACTCCATCCCCGTCAATGTCCCCGACGTTGGACACTGTGTTGCCGAAATAGTCTCGACTGGCCAACGTCGGCCCGCCATTCGTCCCGCTGGTGATTTGAGTGATGCCGTTGCTCTTAACCGTGCCATTCGCGTTCAGCCGCAGGATGTACACCGCGCCGGCGCGGTACACTGCCGTACTGTCTTTGCGGGCTCCGACCGCCAGGTCGCCGATTCCGTCCCCGTCGAAATCCCCCAGACTGGTCACGGATTGCCCGAAGTAGGCTCGATCGCCTAGTGTTGGCCCGCCGTTCACCTCGCTCGCGATCCGCGTGATGCCGCCCGACTTGACCGATCCATCGGTGTTGAGCCGCAGAACGTACACCGCGCCCCTACCGGCCCCCTCGGTATTCTCCAGGAACGCACCGACCGCCAGATCGATCATCCCGTCGCCGTCAAGATCGCCCAGATTCGCCACGGATCCGCCGAAAAAGGCGAAGTTCACAAGCGCCGGCCCGCCGTTCAGGCCGTCGGCGATTTTGGTAATGCCGCCGCTCTTGACCGTGCCATCGGTGTTCAGTCGCAGGATGTACACCGCACCGCGGAAAAGCCCCCCGCCATCGTCCCCGGAAGCCCCAACAGCCAAGTCGACCACGCCATCGCCGTCAATGTCTCCCAGATTCGCGAGGGCACTCCCGAAGTAATCGCTGTTCGAAAGGGAGGGGCCCCCACCGGTCCCATTTCCGATCCGCGTACTCGCCCTCACCGATCCATCGGCTCTCAGAAACTGGATGAAGACCGCTCCCCGAGCATCGCTACCTTCGGCCCTGCGGGATCCGACCGCGATGTCGCCGATGCCGTCTCCGTCGAGGTCCCCCAGACTGGCAACGGCACTTCCGAACAGCTCCTGGTTTCCGAGCGACGGCCCGCCAAAGAGGTTATCGCCGATCTTCGAGACGCCATTCAGCTTCGGCTTGCCATTCGACGGCGTGACGATCGTCGCGACGTAATCTTCGACTTCGCCGTCGCTGGCGAGTCCGGTCGAGTTCTCCGACGCGACATCGGTGCTCAACCGGAACCGGGCGTAGGTCGTCCCAGTGAATCCCGCGGGCACCACCGGGAACGTCAGCGTGAACGAACCGTTCGTTGTCCCATTGGGAACCGCCACGCTGGCCCGCTCGCTGGCGTTGTCGAACACCCCGTTGTTGTTGTAGTCGACCCAGCCGTACAGCGTTGCCGCCGTCCCGGTGGTATTGGTCGCCCGCAGCGTGATCGTCGGCTGCGAGCCGGTCGTCAGCAGGAAATCGGCCTGCGGATTGATGACGCCGTCTTCGTCGATCGGCAGCGCACCGGTCATGTCGTCGCCATTCGCCCGCGCGGTCTGGCTGGCGTCCGCTTCCCAGTCGATGCTGGACCCCAGTTTCAGACCGGCCACGACCGTATGCCGCGGGCCCCCATTGGCCAAAAGCGTCTCGTAGTTGCCCGCCCCAGTCCCTGCTCCGGTATCCGGCGCATCGCCAAAGTCGAGTTCCACCACATCGCTGATGGTGATCGTGAATGTCTGCTCGAAGAACGAGCCGCCGTCGTCGGTCGTGCGGACGCGGACCGCGTAACTCGATTTCGTTTCGAAGTCGAACACCGCGTTGGATTGCAGGGCGTTCCCCACAATCTGGAACGACCCGTTGTCGGTGTCGCCCATTCCCGCGACCAGCGTGTAGGTGAACGTGTCGAACGGGTTGGCATCCGTGGACGAGAACGTACCGATCGCAGTGCCGATCGGCTGGTTTTCGGCGATCGTATTGGCGGAGAGGCCGAGCGCCGTGGGGGTCGCCGGAACGTCCAGCCGCAGGATGTGGACAGCGCCGCGGTTGGATCCACCCCCGCTGGCATCCGAGACCGCCCCGACGATCAGATCGGCCACACCGTCCGCGTCAAAATCCCCGAGGCTCGCCGCGGAACTTCCAAACCGGTCGCCGGCCAGCGTTGGTCCACCATTCAGATTTCTGGCCAGCTTGGTGACGCCGCCGGTCTTGACTGTGCCATCCGCATTGAGCCGCAGCACGTACAGCGCACCGGCACTGGTTACCCCCGTATCATCCCCATAAGCCCCGACAACAAGATCACTGACGCCATCGCCGTCCAGGTCGCCGACGTTGGCCACCGCGGAGCCGAAATAGTCTCTGGTCAACAGAGTCGGCCCGCCGTTCGTCCCGCTGGCGATCTGGGTGATCCCACCGCTTTTGACCGTGCCATCCGCGTTCAGCCGCAGGATGTACACCGCACCCGCGCGGGATGCCCCGGCACTGTCCCGACTGGCTCCGACTGCCAGATCGAAGATTCCGTCTCCATCGAAATCGCCCAGACTGGTCACGGAGTGGCCGAAGTTGGCTCCATCCCCCAGCGTTGGTCCGCCGTTGACCCCGCTGGCGATGCGGGTGATGCCACCGGACTTCACCGACCCATCGGTGTTGAGCCGCAAAACATAAACCGCTCCTCGGCTGGTCCCCTCGGTGTTCTCTGAATAGGCACCGACGGCGAGGTCGATCATCCCATCGCCGTCAACATCCCCCAGATTCGCCACGGAATTGCCGAACCTGACGAAGTTCGCGAGCGTCGGCCCTCCGTTAAAAGCGTCGGAAACTCTGGTGATTCCGCCGGACTTGACCGTGCCATTGGTATTCAGCCGCAAAATGTACACCGCGCCGCGGGAAACTCCCCCGCCGTCGAACCCAGCGGATCCGACCGCGAGATCGACCACGCCGTCACCGTCGATGTCCCCCAGGTTGGCGAGCGCACTCCCAAAAAAATCGTCCGCATTAAGTGTCGGGCCTCCGCCAGTGCCATTGCCGATCCGCGTAGTCGCCTTCACCGATCCATTGGCATTCAGAAACTGGATGTATACCGCTCCGCGAAAATCGGGTAATTCCGATCGTTGGGCTCCCACCGCGATGTCGCCGATGCCGTCACCATCGAGGTCCCCCAGTCTCACCACGGCGGTTCCGAACTGCTCCTGGTTTCCCAGCGATGGCCCACCATTCTGGTTGTCGGCAATCTTTGAGTTGCCATTCAGCTTGGGCTTGCCATTCGACGGCGTGACGATCGTCGCGGCGTAATCTTCCACTTCGCCGTTGATCGCGACGCCGGTTGCGCTCGACGCGGCCGTGCTGGTGCTCAGCCGGAACCGCGCGTAGGTCGTCCCGGTGAACCCAGCGGGGACCGTCGGGAACGTCAGCGTGAACGAACCGTTGGTTGTTCCATCGGGCACCGCGATCTGGGCGCGTTCGCTGGCGTCGTCGAACGCGCCGTTGGCGTTGTAGTCGACCCAGCCGTACAGCGTGGCGACCGTCCCGGTGGTGTTCGTCGCCCGCACTGTCACGGTCGGCTGCGCGCCGATCGGGAATTGCAGATCAGACTGTGGAAAGAGCACGCCATCTTCGTCCAGACCGTCGCCATTCGCGGCCGCGTTGGCCGTGGCATTCGCTTCCGCATCGACATTGACACCCAGGCGCAGCCCGGCGGTGAGGATATGCCGCGGACCGCCGTCGGCGAGCGTGGTCGCGTAGTTGCCCGCGCCGGTTCCGGTGCCTGTGTCCGGGGCGTCAGCGAAATCGAACGTCGCCGCATCCAACCGCAAAATGTAGACCGCGCCCCGGTCCTGCCCGCCCGCGTCGTCGAGTCTCGCCCCCACAAGAATGTCGGCCACCCCGTCTCCGTCAAAGTCCCCCAGACTGGTGACACTCGATCCGAAATTGGTCCCAGCGACAGAGGGGCCGCCATTCACTCCGCTGGCGATGCGCACCGATCCCGCGAGCGTGCCGTCCGCATGCAGAAACACGGACGACACACTGTTATCGCCTTCCGATCCCACCAGCAGGTCGGTCACGCCGTTCCCGTCGAGATCGCCTGCCGTCGCCAGCGACGGTCGCACGCTTGTCGAGATCCCCAGTTGCGTATTGGTGACCTGAGACAGCGACTGGACGCTCCCGTCCGCATTCAAGCGGGCGACATACACACCGCCGCGATACCCGATCGCCACATCGCCGATGTTGTCGCCATCGAAGTCCCCCAGACTGGCCAGCGAAGTCCCGAACTGACTGCTGTTGGCCAGCGTCGGCCCGCCGTTCACTCCGTTGCCGATCCGCGTGGAGGACGAAACGGTCCCATCCGGGTTCATCAGCAAAATGTAGACGGCACCACGGTACGTGGGAGTGGTAGTGAACTCTTCGCCGATCGCCCCCACCGCCAGATCACCCACGCCATCGCCGTTGATGTCGCCAATGGCGGCCACGGACGTGCCAAACAGGGAACCGACGGGCAGCGTTGGTCCGCCGTTGGTCCCGCTGGCGATCTGTGTGATCCCCCCGGACTTCACGGTCCCGTCCGAATTCAGGCGGAGTAGATACACCGCCCCCGCATTCGTGGCCCCAAGGTCGACCCGCGGCGCTCCGACGGCGATGTCCTCAATCCCGTCTCCGTCGATATCCCCGATAGCTGCGGTCGAATAGCCGAAGAAGTCAGAGAGGGCGAGTGTTGGACCGCCCCCCGTCCCGGACGCGATCTTCGTGGTCCCCTTCACCGACCCATCGGCATTCATTCGCAGGACGTAAACCGCCCCCGCTCCAAAGGCGCCCGTGTCGTCCAGACCTGCCCCCACGGCGATGTCCGTGACCCCGTCTCCGTCGATATCGCCAATGCGGGAAACGGAACGCCCAAACTGGTCACTGTCGGCCAGGACGGGGCCGTTGGTCGTGTTGTCGTCGATCTTTGTGCTGCCGCTCGACTTGACGACGCCGGTGGTCGGTCTGGTGATGCGGACCGCGTAATCCTCGACCTCGCCATCGCTGGCGGCCCCCGTGGAATTCGCCGCGGCCACGTCCGTGCTCAGCCGGAACCGCGCGTACGTCGTCCCCGTGAACGTCGTCGTGATCGTCGGGAAGTTCAGCGTGAACCGGCCATTGGTCGTTCCATCCGGCACGGTGAGGCTCGCCCGCTCGACGGCGTTGTCGAACGCACCATTCCCATTCGTATCGATCCACCCGTACAGCGTGGCCGCCGCACCCGTGGTGTTGGTCGCCAGCAGCGTCACTGTCGGGGCGGCGCCGGTCGTCAACAGGAAGTCGACCGCCGGATTGAGGACGCCGTCTTCGTCCAGGCCGTCGCCGTTCGCGGCGGCGTTGGCGGTCGCGTTCGCTTCCCCGTCGACATTAGCCCCTAGTTTCAGCCCGGCCACAATCGTGTGCCGAGGGCCGTGGTTGGCGAGGAGGGTTTCGTAGTTGCCAACGCCGGTCCCGGCGCCTGTATCGGGGGCATCCCCAAAATCCTCGGCCAGCACCAACCGCGTTTCCAGCGCCTCCACCCGGTTCGCCATGCGGCGATTCAGAGGTCTTCTTGCTGAACGCACCCGCCCGCGCGTCTCACCCCGACCATTGAACACATTCCGCAGCGACTGCAACCAATCGAATGTCAGCATGAGAACTCTCAACCCAAACCCGGAACCGCGCCAAACCTGTTTCGCTCGTTGGCCGTGCCTGGCGAGGGCCACGCAGCCACGGCGACACATTTGCCTCAACTCAATCCTGCGGAGGAACAGGTCGACTCACGCCGCTCGCGCAGCGGCGCTATCCCCCCATTGTCTTTAGCAAGTAAAAGCCTCCCCAACCGCCCCAACCCCCGTCAGGCGCCAGTCGCAAATCCATCGAATCTTCGCTGACTGTCGTAATCGCCAATCGAAACCCTGCGAATGGACCGTTTTGACGTATGCCACTGGCTCTGCCAGTGCGAGTCCTCTCGCGAACGACGAGCACAGGCGGAGCCGGTGGCTCTTCTGGCAAAGTGGCTCACCCGGCGCTCCAACCGCCACGACCGAAACGCCACGCGGGGCCGGTTATAACGACTCTGACGATTTCGCTGAGTTGTCGCCCGCCGGAATCGTTTTGTCCGCTTTTGGAGACACCTTCAGCCTGTTCAGACTCCCCCCGATTCAGTGGACTACTCGTGGCGACAGGAACGCCGGGGTGGCAAGGAGGTGCAGTGTTTCCGACCGGTGACAGTCCGGTCCGGATGGAAGCGGTGATGCGGGCCAATCGCAGGAATGTCGGGACCAGGCGTCGCCGCACGTCACAGCCCTCTCTCCCCAGAGAACGAGCTCATGACACAGTCGGCCCTGTATGTCGGAGCGGATCTTTCCGCCCGGCAGCAGTTGAATCAATTCTGGATCGAGCGTTTCGGTGTCGGTCTGTCCCTTGCCTCCCCCGCGGAAGAGCTCGCGACACACCTGGCCTCCGCCAACTGGTTGTTCTTCGATGCCCGCGATGGCGAGGCCGTCGAGGCGCTCCGCCGTCTCGTCGCGGACCAGCCCCGGACACGCTTCCCCAGGAAAACGGTCGTCCTCCACAACGGTGTCTACCCGTTCGCCGTCGCGGATACCCTGCACCTGCTGGCCGCCGGTCGACTCGCCGTGCCGCTCGATCCGCAGGCGCTCGACGAACTCTGCACGGCCCTCGCCGAGAGCGCCGACCTGCTCGGCGCTCGTCAACTGCCAGAAGCCCGCAGCCTGCATGGCCGAACGATCCAGTTCACCACCCGCACGCCGCTGCTGTTTCCTGTCCTCGATCAGCTCGACCGGATCGCCCCCCACAACGTGACGCTCCTGTTGATTGGCGAAACCGGCACCGGTAAGACCACACTCGCCCACATCGTTCACGAACGGTCGACCCGCGGCGAAGAAAAGTTCATGACCGTCGCCTGCGGCGCGTTGCCCGCGGACCTCATCGAGAGCGAACTGTTCGGACACGTCCGCGGCGCATTCACCGGGGCCGAACGAGCCAAAGTGGGACGGTTCGAGGCTGCCGACAACGGCACTTTGCTGCTCGACGAAATCGACGTCCTCTCGCCCCGCGAGCAGACGCGTCTGCTCCGGGTCATCGAAACCG
>CANHFL010000033.1 GCA_947459855.1 Planctomycetaceae bacterium
CCTTGGGCAGCGGGCGGACCTCGACGGGCTGGATACCGACCAGTTCCTGGCAGCGGGACTTCGGGGTGCCGGCGGCCTCGGTGACCGCCCAGCCGGTCCCGGTGAAGCGGACATCGACGGGCGTGCGGAAGGCGCGCGGCGCGGCGCCGGGCGGCGCCACCAGGAGCGACCCCGAGGGGTGCGTGAAGCGCGGCGAGGCGTTGGCGGCACGGAGCGCGGCGATGCGGACGCGCAGGTCGGGCTCGGACGTGGGCGGCGCGGGGCGGTCTTCCCACGGGTCGACCGGGACCGGGGCGGCCACGGGAGCCGGGGCAGCGGGCGCGGGGGCCACCGCCACGGGCGTGCGGGGCGCTGCGGCCACGTCACGCGGGCGCGCCCGCTCGGGGCCGGAGCAGCCGTGGATGACCAGCGCGGCGCCCAGGCAGCACCACAGCGCGGCGGGTGCCGCTTCGGGGGGAACGAACGTGTGGAGGCCTCGCCGCATCGCTTCCTTGCATCGGCATCCCGCCGCGTCCTGCGGCAGAATTGTGGCCTTCGGACCGGGTCAGCCGGTCACTCGATCTCGCGCAGGCCCAGGCCGAAGTCGGCCAGCTTGCGCTTGATCTCGTCCAGCGAGTTCTGGCCGAAGTTCTTCACGCCCATCAGCTCGGCCTCGGTGCGCGCGGCCAGTTCGCCGATCGACGCCACGTTGAGGAGCTGCAGCGCCTTGCGCGCACGGACCGTGAGGTCCAGCGACGAGACGGGCTTGTTCAGGATCTCGGCCGGGTAGCGGTCGCGCAGGGAGTCGATGTACTCCTTGTTCGCGCGGGCCACGTAGCCCTGGTCCAGGCCCTGGCCCAGGCGCAGGCCGCGCTGGGCGAGCATCTGCTCGATCTCGGTCAGGCTGGTCTCGCCGAAGTTCTTGTAGGAGAGCAGCTCGGCCTTGGTGATCATCAGCAGGTCGCGCAACGTGCGGATGTTCATCTTCTTGAGGCAGTTGCGGCTGCGGACGCTCAGCTCGAAGTCCGTCACCGGCGTGTCGAGCTCGGCGTTGCGCTTGGCCTCGTTGCGGCTGTCGTCCTCGTCGTAGACCGCGTTCTTGCTGGCGACGACGTCCTTCATGAACAGGCGCGCGCGCTCGTGGTTCGGGTGCGCATCCAGGATCTTGCGCAGGCAGCGTTCGGCCTGGTGGATCTCGCCGCGGTCCTCGTGCAGGACGGCCAGGTTGAGCAGCGCGTTCACCGGCGGGGTCGGCATCGCGCAGACCTGCGCGTACAGGTGGACGGCCTCGTCCTCCTCGCCCATCAGGTCGAGCATGTACGCCAGGCGGAACAGGTGGTCGGGCTTGCGGTCGCGACGGCAGGCCTCGCGGTACGCGACGATCGCGTTCAGGCGATCGCCGGCGCGCTCGCGCTCAAGGCCCTTGGCGAAGTGCGAGGCGGCGCCCTGCGGGTCGTTCGCAACCGTGGACGTGCCGCCGATGACCGTGTCGAGACCGGGGTGGGACATGCGCTGAATGCTCCGTGAGAACCGCTGTGCGGGCCCGTGGAATACGGGCGAGGGAGGAAAGTGTAGCCGACGCCGCAAGCCCCCCGCGGGGCGCGGGTTATCGTGCGGGTTGTCCACCGTCCGTGCCCGGCAGCCCGGCGGCCGCCTCGCGGGCGGCTTCCTCGGCGGGGGTCTCCAGGACTCGGATCGCGCGCCATGCGCCGCGGGTCCAGCGCCAGGCAAGCACCGCGGCCAGCAGGATGATGAAGACGCTGGCCGCGATCCACGGCCCCATCGGGCCCATGCCGGGCGCCCAGCGCACCAGCGCCCAGCCGCCGCCCACGATCACGACCCAGCTGAGCGCGGCGCTCGCGATGCCGGGCCACAGCGTGTCGCCCGCCCCGCGCAGCGCGCCCAGCATGACGATGCCCACACCGTCGAACACCTGGAAGAGCGCGGCCGCGACCATCATCGAGGATCCCAGCGCGACCACCTGCGCCGCGGTCTCGGGCGGGGTGTTCGCGCCGTCCGCGAAGACGTGGATCAGGGGCGCGCGGAACACCAGCATCACCAGGCCGCAGGCACCCATGTAGGCCATCGTGATCCAGAGCACGGTGCGCGCGCGCGCGGCCGCCACGTCAGGCTGCCCCGCGCCGATGTAGCGGCCAACGATGCTCGTCACCGCGATGCTGAAGCCGATCGCGGGCATGAACGAGAGGTGCATGTACCGAAGCGTGCTCCAGCCCGCGGCCAGGGCCACGTCGCCGAACACGCCCACCAGCACGCTCATGAAGATCGCCCACGTCAGGATGTCGCTCCCCTGCTGCAGCGCCACCGGCGTGCCCAGGCGCAGCAGGTCGCGGATGGCGGCAGTGTCCAGCCGCCAGCGCGCGCGGATGCCGAACTCGGCGTCCATGCGGCGGCCGAGGAAGAGCGCGAGCGGGAGCATGCACTCCACCGCCGTCCCCGCGACCGTGCCGTACGCCGAGCCGACCACGCCCATCGGCGTGACGCCGGGGACGCCCGGCAGCCCGAAGCGCGGCAGGCCCAGGTGGCCGAAGACCAGCGCGTAGCTCAGGAACAGGTTGACGACGTTGCCCGCGATCGCGGCCACGGTGATCACGCGCGGCCGCTGGATGCCGAAGAAGAAGTTGCTCATCGCCTTGCCGACGACGACCGCCACGCTTCCCAGCACCAGGACCTGGGCGTAGTCGGACTCCATCTCCGTGATGTGCGCCGAGTGGCCCATCATCCGGAAGAGGAACGGCATCGCGAGCCCGAGCGGCACCAGCACGGCAGCCCACGCGAGCACGCCGAGCCAGAGCCCCGCCCATCCGTAGCGCGCCACCTCGTGCGGGCGTCCCGCGCCGATCGCCTGGCTGACGAAGGTGTTCACCAGGCCGACGATGCCGACCACCGTGAAGATGAACGCCCAGCTCCAGACGCCGGCGTTCCCCTGTGCCGCGACCTCGGCCGTGCCCACCTGCGCCACCAGCAGGCTGTCGACGAACTGCATCAGCGTGTAGCTGACCATCGTCAGGACGGTGGGCCACGCCAGGGCCCAGACCTCGGCGACGGCGCCGCGGTTCGTGGTGGGGGCTTCGGTCATGCGGCGACGCTAGGCGGCCAGGCGCTTCGACTCGATGCGCTTCTCTTCCATGCGCTCCGGCGAGGGCAGGCGGATGCGCGACACCAGGCCGACGGCGGCCAGCGACCGGATGGTGATCCAGCTGATGTCGAACTGCCACCACTCCAGGCCGTGGCGGGCGCTGGCGGGGAACGCGTGGTGGTTGTTGTGCCAACCCTCACCCATGGCCAGGATGCCCATCGGGAGGTTGTTGCGGCTTTCGTCGCCCGAACGGTAGGTCTGGCTGCCGAAGAGGTGGCAGACCGAGTTCACCGCCCAGGTGGCGTGGTGCACGGCCAGCATGCGGATGACGCCGCCCCAGAGGAAGCCCAGGAGCGCGCCCTCCCACGTGCGGGTGGCCAGCCAGCCGATGCCCGCCGGGATCAGGAAGCCGAGCGCCACGAAGACGACGAAGAGCCGGCTGATGAGCTGCGCGTCGCGGTCGGCGGCCAGGTCGGGCGCGTAGCGGGCGATGTTCGTCTCGAAGCCACGCATGAACAGCCAGCCCATGTGCGCGTGCAGGAAGCCGAGGATCCAGCCGACCAGACCGGGCTTGAAGCCGGCGTGCGGGCTGTGCGGATCCAGCTCCTCGTCCGAGTGCTGGTGGTGGCGGCGGTGCGTCGTGCACCACCAGAGCACCGGGCCCTGGACGGCGGCCGAGCCGCAGCCGGCGAAGAACCAGATCACGGGGCGCGCCGCGTGGAACGACTTGTGCGTGAAGTAGCGGTGGTAGCCGATCGTGATGCCCATCGCGGTCAGCATGTAGCCGACCACCAGCATCACCAGGTCGACCGGGCGCATGCCCGTGCCCCACCAGTACCAGATCGAGAACGCCAGCACCGCGGGCGGTGCGAAGACGAAGAACATCGTGAGGAGGCGGTGGCGGAGGGCCACGGGGTGGGAGAAGTGGTCGTGTCCGTGAGCGGGGGCGTGCATTGGTGGGGAGCGTCCTGCGGGGGGCCTTCATTCACGACGCCGGAATCCGTCGGGAGAGTGCAGCGTAGTCCGCACGGCGGCAACACGAGGAGACATCCCCGGAATTCGGCGGGAATTCGCATGGGACACTGCGTTGCCGGAACTATCGTCCCTGGTCCGAAAGAAACGCATGGCATTCACTGCACTCCGACTCGCTGCCCCGATCCTCAAGGCCCTTGCCGAAGAGGGCTACCAGACCCCCACCCCCATCCAGGCGCAGGCAATCCCGCCCGCGCTGCAGGGACGCGACCTCCTGGGGTGCGCGCAGACCGGCACCGGGAAGACCGCGGCATTCGCGCTGCCGATCATCCAGCGGCTGAAGCTGGCCGGCGAACTGGGCGAGGGCACCCCGAAGCACCCCGCCAAGCGCGCCGCCCCCGGCCGCCCGCACGCGCTGATCCTGGCGCCGACGCGTGAGCTGGCCGTGCAGATCGACCAGAGCCTGACGACCTACGGCCGGCACGCGGGCGTGCGCACCGCCGTGATCTTCGGCGGCGTGGGCCAGAACCCGCAGGTCAAGGCGCTGCAGTCGGGCGTCGACATCGTCGTCGCCACGCCGGGGCGCCTGCTGGACCTGATCCAGCAGCGGCACCTGTCGCTGGCGGACGTGCACATCCTGGTGCTGGACGAGGCCGACCGCATGCTGGACATGGGCTTCATCAAGCCGATCCGGCAGATCGCGGGCATGGTGGCCAAGGAGCGCCAGACGATGCTCTTCAGCGCCACGATGCCGAAGGAGATCCAGCACCTGGCCGACGCGCTGCTGCGCGACCCGGTCAAGGTGGCGGTGACGCCGGTGGCCAGCGCGGCGCCGATGATCGAGCAGCGCGTGCACCCGGTGCCCAAGGACCTGAAGCAGCCGCTGCTCGAGCGCCTGCTGGAGGACGATTCGCTCGAGAGCGTGGTCGTCTTCACGCGCACCAAGCACGGCGCCGACCGCGTCATGAAGCGCCTGATGCGCGCCAAGGTGAACGCGGCCGCGATCCACGGCAACAAGAACCAGAACCAGCGCCAGCGCGCGCTCGACGGATTCAAGGCCGGCACCGTGCGCGTGCTGGTGGCGACGGACGTCGCCAGCCGCGGCATCGACGTGGACGACGTCAGCCACGTGATCAACTACGACATCCCGATCGACCCCGAGAGCTACGTGCACCGCATCGGCCGCACGGGCCGCGCGGGCAAGACCGGCATCGCGATCAGCTTCTGCGAGCCCGGCGACCGCGGCGCCCTGAAGGCGATCGAGAAGCTCATCGGCAAGCCCGTGCCGCAGGTGGCGATCCCGCAGGACCTGCAGGCGCTGAGCAAGCTGCCGGACGAGCCGCGGGCCGAGGCGCCCGCGCGCGGCGGACGTTCGGGGCGCGGCGGCAAGCCGTCCCAGGGCGGGCGCGGCGGCAAGCCTGCCCCCAAGGCCGGCGGCGGAGCCGACGAATCCAAGGGCCGCGGTCCCGCGCACGGGCGCGGCGGCGCGCACGCCAAGGCCTCGCGCGGCCAATCGTCCGGCACGGGCCCGGCGCCGGTGTCATGGGGCGATGCCGGCGGGCGCGTGGCGCACCCGGCCCAGGGCGGCCGCGCGGCCACGCCCGCGTTCCGTTCGATCGGTGGAATGAACCGCCGCCCCGCACGCGGCCGCTGAGGGCCGGGGCGGGGCGGCAGGGATCTGCCTGCTGGGACCTTCCGACGCGGACGCTGCCGGCCACGGGCCGGCGGCGGCGTCAGAGCTCTACGAACTGCATGTCCGACGGCTGCTCGAACGAGAGGTCCGGGACGTGCACGTCGGTGCCCATGCACTCGAGGCCCGCGACCTTCGCCATCTCGGCGCGCACGGTGCCCGCGCCGGCGGCACGTGCCGGGCGGCCCTGGAAGCCGGCCAGCAGGTCGGTGCCGACCTGGAGCTCGGACTTCACGAAGTCGATCGGCTCGATCGCTCGGTGGAACGCCTGCAGGCGGCCCTTCGCGTTCTGGAACGTGCCGGCCTTCTCGGTCCACGTGGCGCCGGGCAGCACGACCTCGGCCATGTTGCACAGGCTGTTCTCCAGCGTGTCGACCAGGACGAGCGGCGTGCCCATCGCGGCGTCGCGCAGCTCCGGCGTGACCCAGTCGCTGGGGTAGTTGCCGGTCACGACCGCGGCGCCGAACTTCTTCGCGCGCAGCGCGGCCAGGAACCCGGCGAAGTCGTTCACCGTGCCGCCGCCGCGCTTCGCGCTCAGCGCCTCGAGCACGCGGCGGACGCCGCGCGCGTTCGGGGCCTTCTCGGCGTACATCGTGAAGCCGCCCTTGAAGGTGCGGTCCTCGCCCTTGAACGGCACCGGGCCGACGGCCAGCTCGGCCTTCGGGTCGAGCGCCAGCACCCACGAGGCCAGCGCGAAGGCGTCCTCGCAGGTCAGCATCGGGCTGACGACCAGCGCGGTGGCGCGCTTGGCGTTCACGGCCTCGGCCACCACGCCCTGGGCGCGGCTGTAGGCGGCCTTCCACGCGTGCGCCGCATCGGCCGGCGCGAACGCATCCAGCCCGCGGACGCGCGGCATGCGGATGCGCGCGTCGTCGTGCACGTGCTTCCACGAGTAGCGCACCTCGTCGGTGATCCACCACGTGTTGACGTCCATGTTCGTGCGCGGCTTGATGCGGTGCACCTTGCCGTCGTTGTGCTCGACGAAGATGTTGTCGCCGCTTGCGGTCAGGCCGTCGACGGACGGGGTCTTCGTCAGGAACCACACGCGCTGCTGGAACAGGAAGTTCTTGTCCAGGAGCGCGCCCACCGGGCAGAGGTCGGTGACGTTGCCGGCCAGCGGGTTGTCCAGCGGCTTGCCCGGGAAGACGTCGATCATCTCGCGGTCGCCGCGGCCGTCGACCATCAGCTCGTCGGTGCCGGTCACCTCGCGGGTGAAGCGGACGCAGCGCGTGCACATGATGCAGCGGTCGCTGTAGAGCAGGATGTTCGGTCCGATGTCCTTCTTCGGGTTCTTGACCTTCTCCTCCAGGAATCGGCTCTGGCCGCGGCCGTAGTCGAAGGAGTAGTCCTGCAGGTAGCACTCGCCGGCCTTGTCGCATACCGGGCAGTCCACCGGGTGGTTGATGAGGAGGAGCTCCATCACCGACTTCTGGTTCGCGATCGAGCGCGGGCTGTCGGTGGTGACCACCATGCCGTCCGAGCAGTCGGTCTGGCAGGTGGGCTTCAGCTGGCCCATGGTCTCCAGCTTGCCGGACTTCGGGTTCGGCATCGCGACCTCGGCCAGGCAGATCCGGCAGCTGGCCGGGATCGACATGGACGGGTGGTAGCAGTAGTGCGGGATCTCCACGTCGTGGCGCAGGGCCACCTGGAGGATCTTCTCGCCCTTGTTGAACTCGTACGCGGTGCCGTTGATCGTGATCTGGGGCATGGGGGAGCGGAAAGTGTAGCTCAGCTCCCTGCCGCCGTTTCGCAGTCCACGATGGCCTCGCCGTCGGCGAATTCCACGCCGGTCACGCGCACGCGGCGTCCGTCGCCCAGCTTGGCCTCCAGCGGCAGCGGCCGCGCCAGCACGGGCATGAACCAGGCCCCGACCCCCGCCGCGAACGGGATCGGCAGGTTGCCGACGGCGGTGCCGGTCTCGCGCAGGGTGGCCGCCGCCCCGGGTACCCCGGGCGCCACCGACCACCGCGTGCTGACCACGAACCCGTTCCAGTCCGCGGCCAGCACCAGGCCGTCCGCGTCGATCCGGGCCTGCACGCCCTTCACGCCCCCCGGCCACGGCAGGCTCTGGTCGAACTCCAGCCACTGCGGCAGCCGCGCGCCCAGCCAAGCGTTGACGTCGGCCGCCCGCACGCGCACGCTCCAGGGCTGCGTGCCGGGCCCACGCACCTTGCTGGTCTCGCCGGCGATCCCCTGCTCCAGCGCGCGTGCCGTGTCCAGCGCGCCGGCGGCGTCGCGCGCGACGGGCGCCCACCACGAGGGCTTTGCCCGCGCCAGCCAGGCAGCGAGCGCGGCGACGGCGACCAGCCCCAGCAGCGCCAGGAACAGCTTGCGGTGGAAAGGCATGGTGCGCGGGAGCGACGGACCGACGTCGTTCACTGCAGCGCCTCTGGCTTCGGCAGCGGCGGGGCCAGTCCGGGGAAGACCTCGCCCACCAGCTCGTCGACCTTCCGGTCGGCGTCGATGAACTTGGCGGCGTGGAAGCTGCCGCCGCGC
>CANHFL010000034.1 GCA_947459855.1 Planctomycetaceae bacterium
AGCCCAGGCGGCGGCGGGGCCAGGCCGGGCGTCGGCGCGGCGTTCGCGGGCGACGTGCCGGGCTTCATCGCCGGCTTGCCCTCGGGGTCCAGCATCGGGCGCATCAGGCATCCCTTGGCGATGCCGCGGTCGGTGCCCTCGACCTTCGCGCGCGGGTAGCTGCCGGACGTGTCGGTGACGGCGGCCGTGCCGATCTCGACTTCCTCGCGGACCTCGTCGCCGGTGTCGGGGTCGATGAGCTGCTCGCCCAGCGCGAAGACGCGCCAGAGCTGGCCGACCTGCGCGCAGCCGCCGCCGCTGAACATGAAGACGCCGTCGCGCGGGTCGCTCAGCACCTTGGGCGGGAGCAGCTTGTCGCTGACCGCGCACGCGGCGCGGCGGCAGATGCGCTCGCAGGCCTGGTTGATCATCCAGTCCATGGCGGACCCGTTGGTCCGCTCGCCCTGGTTGTCGAAGTTGGTGGCGAGCGCCTCGTCCTGCACGTTCACGCTCTGCACGACGCGGCCGGTGGCGGTGTCGACCAGCTCGACCACGGCGCCCACGCGCACGCTCTGCTGGAATCGCTTCACGCCCTCGGCGGCGAACTCCTTCTCGCGGTTGAACTTCTGGAAGTCGTTGACCGTGGTCACCACCACCCAGTTGCAGCCGGCCAGCTTGAAGGCCTGGGCCGCGGGGTCGTTCGGGTCCACGTTGCCGGAGCCGCGCAGGTTCTGCTCCTCGATCACCTGCTTCAGGTTCGACCGGGTGACCAGGTCGAACTTGCGCAGGTCGAGCAGCGCGTTCCGCAGCTGGCTGTCGACGCCCTCGGTGACGCGGCCGAGCGCGACGGTGCCGTCCTCGGCGGCGACCTTGGCGCGCAGCGCGTCGTTCACCTTGACGGCGGAGATGCCGACCTTCATCTTCTGGACGGCGGGCGCGGCGGCGGCGGCCGGCGGCGCGGCGGCGGGCGCCTGGGCAGCGGCGGGCGTGCACGGCACGAGGGCCGCGACCAGCACGGCGATCCCGGAGGCGAGCGTGTTTCGGATGCGGCCCAGTGGGGAGCGGGCGGTGATCATGGTGCGGAGGTTACGCACGACCCCATGCCGCGCGACGAACCAGCATGGCGAAGATCGCGCAGAAAGCCATGGCGAAGATGCCGACCCCGACAGGCAGCGCGTTCCAGGCGTCCGCGCCGGGCACGAGGCATGCGACGTCCGGGTCGTCCGGCGAATGGCGGACGGTGACGGCGGCACCGACCGGGAACTGCGCGACCGTTTCCGTGGCGGCGGGCGCACCCCAGCCCCGGACACGGAAGTCGAGGGTGCTGGACTCGTGGCGGACCCCGTCGACCTCGTACCGGTACGTCACGACCGGGCGGACGGATCGCCCGCCCTTGGACGTGTTGCGCTGGACGACGCGCGACTCGGTGATGACACCGGGGACCGAGGGCCAGCCGGCGCTTGCGTCGGCGCGGACCCAGTAACGGATGCCCATCCCCAGGAAGAAGAGGCCGACGCCGCCCAGCACGACCGTGAGGGCGAGCATCAGGCGGCCGATGCGGCGTGCGTAGCGGCCGGTGGGGTCGGGGGTCATGCCGGGGCGCACGGGGCTCACGGCGCGCGATGATAGGAGCGGGTCCGCGCCGTACCCTGCGCCGCATGAGGCACCACGACGCCCGCGGGATCGTTCGCACGCTCGCACTCCTGGCGGCCGGCGCGCTTGCGGCGGCGTGCGCCGGCACTGGAGGCGGCGCAGCGTCGCCGGGCAGGCCCGCGGTGTCGGCGACCGCCGCGTCGGGCGGCTGGCGCGTCATCGGCCAGGACAAGGGCCACGTCACGGTGCGCGAACCGGACGGCACCACGAGCTGGGAGATCCCCTGCGCGCACAACAGCCACGACCTGCAGGTGCTGGCGAACGGCAACGTGCTGGTGCACGCCGCGCCCGACCGCATCAAGGAGGTCACGCCGGGCAAGGAAGTCGTCTGGGAGTGGCGGAGCACGCCGGCCGCGCCATACACCGGCATCGTCGAGATCCACGGGTTCCAGCGCCTGCCCGACGGCCGCACGATGATCGCGGAGACAGGCAACCTGCGCATCATCGAGGTCGACGCGGGCGGCGCGATCGTCGCCGAGGTGCCGCTGAAGGTCGAGAAGCCGAGCTGGCACCGCGACACGCGCCGCGTGCGCAAGACGCCGGCAGGGACCTACCTGGTGGCGCACGAAGGGCTGGGACTGGTTCGCGAGTACGACGCCGCGGGCAACGTGGTCTGGGAGCATGCGATCGACCTGAACGGCCAGCCGCGCACGCCGAACCACGACGGCCATGGCACGGAGGTCTTCAACGCGATCCGGCTGCCGAACGGCAACACGCTGATCGGCGGCGGCAACAACAACCGCGTGATCGAGGTCACCCCGGCCAAGCAGGTCGTGTGGAGCATCGAGCGCGACGAGCTGAAGCGCGCGGACGGCCGCCCCATCCGCCTCTGCTGGGTGACCGGCCTGCACGCGCTGCCGAACGGCAACGTCGTGGTGGGCAACACGCACGCCGGGCCGGAGCAGCCGCAGATGCTCGAGGTCACGCGCGGGAAGCAGGTCGTCTGGACGCTGGACGACTGGCAGCACTTCGGCAACGACCTGTGCACCGGTTGGCTGCTGGACGCGCCGGCCGGGACGGTGCGCTGAACGGCGTCAGGGAGCGGGCGGGGTGGCGGCAGGAGCGGCCGGCGCGGCCGCGGGCGCGGCGCCGGGAGCGGCGGGTGCCGGCGGCGGCACGTACGCGGGCTTGGGTCCGGGGGCATCCGTCCGGTACCGGGCCAGCGTGTCCTCGAGCACCTTCTTCAGCTTTGCGTCGGTCTGCAGGCGGACGGCCCGCTCCTGGCACTCGATCGCCTTGTCGCGGTCGCCCTTCGAGAACCACGCCATCGCCAGCACCTCGGCCGCACGCGAGTCCTTGCCCTCGCCGACGTCGTCGGCCTTGCGGGCGATGTCGAAGGCCCAGTCGACGTCGCGGCGGCGCACCTGCGGCGACGAGAGCGCCGTGCGCGCCAGCGTCCGCAGCACCGAGAGGTCGTCCGCGTACTTCGCGAGGAGCTGGCTCCCGTAGGCGTAGCCCTCGTCGACCATGTTTCCCGGGCCGATCATGGTGCCGTAGCGCTGCAGCTCGAAGGTGGAGGCACGCTTCGGCACCGCGACGGCCACGGAATCGAAGAACTCGAGCAGAGGCTGCCAGTTGCCGGACTTCTCGCACTCCTTGTAGATGCGGCCGGACTGTTCCTTGGCGCGCGCAACCACCGAGTTGAGGATGAATTCGTCGCGGACGGCCGCGAGATCCCATGTCCCGGCCGCAATCGACTCCAGCGGCTTCTCCGACTCATTGGGATGGCCGAACCAGAGCACCGTGCCGTCCTTGATCACGAAGAAGCGCGGCGTGAAGTTCTGGTAGGTACCGAACTGCAGCTGGCGGAGCGCCGACTTGTCAGGATCGGCGGCGATCGTCCACGTCGTGCGGGCCTTGATCTCGGGCTTCTCGAGCCACGGCTTCACCTTGTCGGCTTCCTCGTCGGTGATCGAGATGAACTCGAAGCCGCGCGCGGTGTACTGGCGCGCAAGCTCGGCGATGAGCTGCGCATACTCCTCGCAGTGCGAGCAGGTGGTGCCGAAGAACTCGAAGACGTAGACCTTGCCGGGCTCGTAGCCCGTGCGTGCGGGCCCCTGCACATAGGCGTCCAGCTGCGGGAAGTCGACCCGTGCGCCGGGGAAGACGCTGGGTTGCTCCAGCCGATAGCGCGGGGTGCGGCGCGCGGAAGGCGGCGTCGCGGCTGGGGCCGGCGCCGCGGGCGGGGCCTTCACCGCCGGCGGGACCGCGGGCGGCGGGCCGAAGCCGGGCGGGACCTGGACGGGGGCGGACTGCGCGAGGAGTGCGGCGACGGCGAACGCGGCGGGGGCGGCAACGGGCGTCATGGCGGCGTGCGTGGGGTGGGGCGTGGGGTCAGGGCCCGGGCATCGCGTCCGGGTCCGGGGTCTCGGTCGGCTTGCTGGGGGCGGCCGGGGTCGCGGGTGCCCCGCCCACCGCCAGCGGGCGGCGGACGACGATGCGGAACGGGGGCGCCTTCGGATGGTCGGTGGTGACGGTTACCTGGATCGGGCGGCCCGCGCGCTCCCACGCGGCCCAGTCGACGTGCACCGTCACGCGCGGCGCGGGCGCGGCCGGCGCATCCAGGACGCAGGCGGGGTCGGACCCCGCGATGCGGAACGGCGTGCCGTCGGTCGACTCGAAGGTGAGCGGTGCGCTCACGGCCCCGGGAGCGACCTGTGCAGGCGCGTCGATCGCGTCGGCGTCGAGGCGGATGAACTCGCCGACGCGGCCGTTGACCGCCAGGAACGAGAGCCCGTGGCGCGGCACGATGAACGTGATGCGCTTGTGGAACTCGATGCCCTGCGCGGAGCCGGCCTCGTAGACGACGTCGACGTCGGCCTCGCCGTTCGGCGGGATCGGCTGCGTCGGCCAGATGGGCGTGGTGCAGCCGCAGTCGGCCATCGCGCGCTCGATCGTGACGGTCTGCGGGCCGGTGTTGCGCACGCGCACGGTGCGGCGGACCTTCTGGCCGGGCAGCACCATGCCGAGCTCGACGCTCGGGGGGTCGAATGCGAGGCACGCGGGCGCCGACTCCGTGACCGCGCCGTCCGGCGGCGGGATCGGCGCCGGCGCGCGGCGAAGCACCACGGCCGCAGCCAGGGCGAGGCCGACCGAGGCGACGAGCGCGAGTCCGAGTGTGAGCTTCCGGGTCGGCATTGGGCGAGGTACGGGTGCGGCAGCGTACCTGTTCAGCGCTTCGATTCGAGTTCCTGCCACCGGGCGTAGAGCGCGGCGACGGCCTGCTGCGCGCGCTCCAGTTCCTTGCAGGCGGCGGCCATCCGCACATGGTCGGCCGCGACGGCCGGGTCGTTCAGCACCGCCTCGGCGCGGGAATGCGACTCCTCGGCCGCCAGGATCGCGGCCTCCATGCCTTCCAGCTCGCGCTGCTCCTTGAAGCTCAGGCGGCGACGGTTGCCGGACGCGGGCGCGGCGGCGGCAACCGGTTCGGCGGAACGTGCGGCGGCGCGCGCACCGCGTTCGCGGGCGTCGGCGGCGTCCGAGTGGCGCTCAAGCGCCGCGAGCGCCTGCTCCAGGCTGGTGACCTGCGCGACCTCGCCGTTCGGACCGCCGACCACCGCGATCGACGTGGCCAGGCGCCCGAGCATCGCCCGGTCGTGCGTCACCAGCACCACCGCGCCCGGGAACGTCTCGACCGCGTCCTCGAGCACCTCGAGCGTGGGGATGTCCAGGTCGTTGGTCGGCTCGTCCAGCACCAGGATGTCGGCGGGTTCGAGCATCATGCGCGCCAGGTGCGCGCGCGCGAGCTCGCCGCCGGAGAGGCTGGAGACCGGCTGCAGCAGCTGCGCGTCGCGGAAGAGGAAGCCGCGCGCCCATGCGGTGATGTGCATCGAGCGGTCGCGGAAGTGGACGACCTCGCCCAGCGGGCAGAGCGCGTCGCGCAGCAGGGTCTGCGGCGGAATGTCGGTGCGGCGCTGGCCGAGCGTCACGATGCGGGGCGGCGGGTCGGACAGCTTCACCGTGCCCGCGTCGGGCGCCAGGTCGCCGGTGAGGATGCGCAGCAGCGTGGTCTTGCCGGCGCCGTTCGGGCCCATCAGGCCCAGGCGATCGCCGGGCGCGAGCTCCAGGTCCACGCCGCGGAACAGCGTGCGGCCGTCGAAGGCCTTCGCGATGCCGGCGGCCTGCACCAGCCGGCGCGTGCGGCGGCCGCTGCCGGTGAAGTCGACGCGCGCGCCGCCCTGCGCGGCGGCGGCGTTGCGCGCGGCCAGTGCGCCCAGCTCCTCGCGGCGCTCGGCGCTGTCCTCGATGCGGCCCTTCGCCTTGGTGCGCCGTGCCTGGGCGCCGCGGCCGAGCCACGCGTCGTCGATGCGCACCTCGTTGGCCAGCGTCGCCTGCGCGCGTGCCTGGGCCTCCAGGAACTCCGTGCGGCGGCGCAGGAACTCGCTGTAGTTGCCGTCGACCGCCAACGTGCCCTCGGGGTACGCGGCGCTCAGTTCCACGACGCGCGTGGCGACGTTCTCGAGGAACGCACGGTCGTGCGTGACGAAGATCGCGGCGCCGGCACGGATGTCGGCCGCGCCCCGGCGCAGGAACTGCTCAAGCCAGCGGATGCCCGCGACGTCCAGGTGGTTGGTCGGCTCGTCAAGCAGCAGCAGGTCCGGCTGCCCGCCCGCCTCGGCCAGGCCGCAGGCGATCGAGAGCCGCTTGCGCCAGCCGCCCGAGAGCCGCTCGGCGGGCTCGTCCATGCGCGCGGCATCGAAGCCGATCTTGCCCAGGATCACGCCCGCAAGCACCTCGGCGGCGTGCTCGTCGCCGTGGCAGGCGGCGCTGCGCATCGCGGCCTGCGTGGCGGCCGTGCGCGGCGTGGCGCCCGGCGGGAAGTCGTCCTGCTGCGGGACGTAGACGACGGTCGTCCCGCGCGGCGTACGGATGCCGCCCTCGTCGGGCTCCTCGCGCCCGGCGAGCATGCGCAGCAGCGTGCTCTTGCCGGCGCCGTTCGGGCCGATCATGCCGACGCGGTCGCCCTCGGCGACGCTCAGCGATACACCGCTGAAGAGCTGCCGGAGCGCGTGCGACTTGGAGAGCGTTGTGGCGACGAGGAGCATGCGCGGGAACTCAGCGCTGGGCGGCAGGGGCCGCGGGCGCGGGCGCGCCAGGCACGGGACGCAGCGATTCCGCGACGGCGTCAGCCCAGATGCGGTAGCCGGCCGGCGAAAGGTGCACCGCGTCGGGCATCAGGTCCTTGCGGATGTCGCCGTCCGGCTGCACGAAGCGGGCGCCGATGTCCACGACCGTGACCCACGGTCCGTGGTCGGCGGCGATCGCCTGGTTGACCTGCAGGATGTCGCCGCGCATCGGGTTCGGCTTCTCGCCGCGCGGGAACGTCGCCATTGCGACGATGCGCGCATCCGGGCACTGCTCGTGCAGGAGCTTCAGCACCGCGCGCGTGCCGGCCAGCGTCTCGGCCGCGTTGCTGGTGCCGTGGCCCAGGTTGTTCGTGCCGATCAGCAGCACGATCGCCTTCGGCGCAAGCGGCGTGAGCGGCGCCTGCTGCAGGCGCCAGAGCACGTGCTCCGTGCGGTCGCCGCTGTTGCCCAGGTTGAGGAGCCGCGCAGCCGGCGTTCCCATCGCGGCCAGCACCGTGTCCCACGCCTCCTTGCCGGGGCCCTCCCAGCCCTGGGTGATGCTGTCGCCCACGAACACCACGTCGGCGCCCTTCGACTCGCGCACGCGGCGCAGCAGCAGGTCCTGGCGCTCGATGGCCCCCTGTTCCTTGCGCGGCGCGGGAACGAGCGACGAGGGGTCGCCCGCGAGGCCCAGCATGGCGAGCGAGCAGAAGGCGAGGCGGCCGAGGCGGCGCTGGAGTCGGACGTGCGGTACGGCCATGCGGGCGAGGCTACCCGCACGGTGGGCGTTCGGTAGGCTCCGCCGCCAATGAAGCTGAAGCCATACGACACGCACGGCAAGGCGCTGCTCATCGGGTTGATCCTGGGGATCTGCGTGGTGCCGCAGGCGGACTACGGGGCCCAGTTCATGCGCCCGATCGGCGCCGGCGTGGTCGTCACGATGGGCGGCATCGAGGCATGGAAGGTGGCCGGGCGCACGTGGGGACTGTCGGTGCTGGTGCTGGGGTGGATCTCCGTCGCCCTGGTCTCGCTGACCTCCCTGGGCGACACGCCGGGCGGACACGTCGTGCCGGGGTTCATGCTCGCCGCGGCGTACATCCTGGCGGCGGTGGCCGTGGTGCGCGCCGCGTTCGGCCGGCGGATGCACGGCGCGGAACGGATCTACTTCGGGATCTCCAGCTACATCATGCTGGGCATCGCGTTCGGGTCGGTGCACCAGCGCGTGGCGCTGCTGGACCCGGCGTCCTACCGCCTGGCCACGACGGGCGGCGAGGCGACGCGTTGGTCGGACTTCCTGTGGCTGAGCTTCAGCACGCTGACGACCGCCGGCTTCGGCGACGTGGTGCCCGTGAGCAATGCCGCGCGCATGATCTCCACGCTGGAAGCGGTGACCGGCGTCATGTTCCCCGCGGTCTTCCTGGCGCGGCTGGTGACGGCCGCCACCGAGGACGACGAGCGCGACGAGGCGGCGCGCACGCGGGACGCGAAGTGAGCGCTCAGTACAGCACGCGCAACCGCACGGTG
>CANHFL010000035.1 GCA_947459855.1 Planctomycetaceae bacterium
GCCTCGCCGGTCCGCCCAGAGCCCCGCGGCCGCCGCTCCGAACTTCGCCGCCGCGCGCGTCCGCGCGATCGAGAGCTCGATCGCCGCCGCCACCGTGCCCGCACCGTGCGCGCGCCGCAGCCGCTCGATCACCGCAGGCGCGGGCGCGGCATCGATCCCGCGCAGCGCGTCCAGCATCGGCGCGCACGCAGGGGAGCCCAGCTCCCGCCACGCCGCCAGCGCATCGCCGCCCGCGTCCGCCATGGCGTCACTCGCGCGCGCTCTTCGCGCCCGCGGCGTCGCCCAGCAGCACCGAGAGCCACCGCAGGTCGTCCGTCGAGTCCAGCACGATCTTCATGATGATGGTCAGCGGAACCGCGAAGAACATGCCCGCGAAGCCCAGCAGGTAGCCCCACACCACCAGTGAGAGCAGCACCACCAGCGGCGAGAGCCCCAGGCGCGATCCCAGCATGCGCGGCTGCATGATGCTGCCGACCACGACGCCCGCGACGACCTGCACGGCGGTCATCGCGATCGCCGCGCCCCAGCCCTTCGCGACCAGCGTGATCGCGATCACCAGCCCGCTGGCGATGATCGCGCCGATGGTCGGGATGTAGTTGAAGAAGAACACGAAGAACGACAGCATGAACGCGAACGGCACGCCCAGGATGGCGCACGCGATCCAGTTGATCGCCGCCTGCAGCACGTTGAGCTGCGTGATCACCACCAGGAAGGACCGGATCTTGTCGGCCACGCCGGTGAGCGCGCCGTCCTTCGAGACGTTCGGGAAGGCCGTCGCCATCTTCACCGGCAGCGCGGACGCCTCGGCGATGATGAACGCACTGACCATCAGCACGAAGAAGAAGTTCTGCAGCACGGCCGCCAGCGCCTTGAAGATGACCTCGGCGAAGTCCGAGATCTTCCAGCTGTGCAGGCTCGCCATGATGCGGTCGACGTCCAGGTCGGCGCCGCGCGCCTTCGCGGCGTTCAGCGCCTCCAGGATCAGCTCGTTCAGGCGCACCTCGTACTGCGGCAGCTCGGGGCCCAGCGTGCGCGCCGAGTTGCCCAGGTAGTAGCCGATCCCGAGCGTCCCGCCGATCGTGACGCCAAGCACCACGATGAGCGCCAGCCAGCGCGGCAGGCGCAGCTTGTGCTGCAGCAGCGTCAGCGGCAGGATGGCGATCATGGCTATGAACGCCGCGGCCAGGATCGGCGTGATGACGCCCTGCGCGGCCTTGATGCCCTCGGCGATCAGGACGATCGACGCGGCGGTGAGCAGGATGGACAGGCCCTTGCCCATCGAGCGCGGGGGCTGCTGCTGTTCGGGAGCGGGCGCGGTCTGCTGATCAGGGGACATTCTTGTTCTCCGTCTTCGCCGGGAGCTCGCTGATGCGGACGTCGCGGTACCAGACCCGGTCGCCGTGGCCCAGGAAGCCGACGTGCCCGGTCGTCCGCTTCAGGCCTGGGTGCTGCTTCGTGCTCAGGGTGCCGTCCTTCGTCGCCTGGTCCAGGTCCGCGTCGACCAGCACGGTGCCGTTCAGCGTGACCTTCACGTGCCGGCCGTCCACGACGATCTCCTCGTCGTTCCACTCGCCGCACGGCTTCAGCGCGGCCGTGCTGCCCTTGGAAGCGACCACGCCGTAGACGCTGCCGTGGCGCTGCCAGTCCTTCAGCCAGCCCTTGTACTTCTCGTGCCCGTCGTCCAGCACCTGGATCTCCAGACCGTCGTAGGCCGCGTCGCCCTCGAGCGGTGCGCGCACGCCGATGCCGTTGTTGGCGCCGGGGCTCAGGCGGAAGCGGAAGCGCAGCACGAAGTTCGCGTACTCGCGCGCCGTGAAGAGGTTGGTTCCGTCCTTCAGGCAGGTGATGGCGCCGTCCTCGACGCCGTAGCCCTTCGTGTCGCCGGTCCAGCCCGCCAGCGACGTGCCGTCGAAGAGGCTGGTGAAGCCCTGCTCGGCCGGCAGGGGGGCCGGGGCGGCCGGCACGGCGTTCTGGAAGGCAACGAGGATCGCGATCGCGGCGAGCATGCGCGGACGCTACCACGCGGCCTACGCTGCCCGCATGGCACGGCGCGTGCGCAGCGACGACGGCGGCGGTCTCTTCGGCACCACGCCGATGGACCGCGCGCTGGACGCGGTGCCGCCCGCGCCGGTGCCGCCGGACGTCCGAGACGTGGCCGCGCGGCTGCCCGCCGCGATCCACCTTGGCACCAGCAGCTGGGCATATCCCGGATGGCGCGGCATCGTGTTCGGTGCGCGCGCGCCCGCCGCGCGCCTCGCGTCCGACGGGCTCGCGGCCTACGCCGCGTGGCCGCTCCACCGCACCGTCGGGCTCGACCGCGCCTTCTACGCCGCGCCCTCCGGGGACGAGTACCGCGGCCTTGCGTCGCTGGTGCCCGAGGGCTTCCGCTTCACCGTGAAGGCCGAGCAGTCCGTCGTGCGCCCCGATGCCGACCGCGAAGGCAACACGTTCGGCAGCACCTCGGCGCTGCGCGCATCGGGCACCGCGAACCCGCGCTTCCTGGATGCGGCGTACGCGATCGACCGCATCGTGGCGCCTGCCGTCGCCGGGCTTGGCGCGGCGCTCGGCCCCATCGTGCTGCAGTTCCCGCCGCTCGACCTGTCGGCGCGCGGCCGGCTGGGCGGCGTGGAGGGCTTCCTCGACGCGCTGCATGCGTTCCTCGACGCGCTCGGCTGCGGTGCGCCGGGCACGCCCGTGCTGGCGGTCGAACCGCGCAACCGCGAGCTCTTCCGCGCGCCGCACGCCGCGCGCTATGCCGCGGTGCTGCGCGCGACCGGCGCGGTGCACTCGTACCTCGGCCATCCCTCGGTGCCGCCCGTCGCGGCGCAGGCGCGCGCGCTGGCCGAGTCCGGCGCCCCGGCCGATTCCGGCCGCGCCGTGCTTGCACGCTGGATGCTCCTGCCCGGCGCCACGTACGAGGCCGCCGCCGACCGCTTCGGCCCCTTCGACCGCCTGCAGGCCCCGGACCCCGTGGGCCGCGACGAGATCGCGCAGCTCCTTGCCGCGGCATCGCCCGCGCGCCCCGGCTTCGTCGTGGTGAACAACAAGGCCGAGGGCAGCGCGGTGCGGTCCGTCGAGGGACTCGCGCGCGCGCTCGTCGCCGACCGGCCGGGCTAGCATTCCGGCATGAGCCTCCGTTCCGTCGCCCTTGCCGCGCCCGTTCTCCTCGCATCGTTCCTCCTGCCGGCATCCCGCGCGCAGGACGCCGCCCCCGCCCCTGCGTCCAAGGCCGCGCCGCGCGTCGCGAAGGCCGCGCTTCCCAAGGTCAAGCTGCAGCGCGTCTCGGCGGGCGTGACGCTGCGCCGCCCCGTGCAGGTGGTCTTCGAGCCGGGCGACAGCACGCGGATGTACGTGCTCGAGCAGCCCGGCCGCATCCTGATCCTGAACCCCGGTGACCGCGATGCCAAGGAAGGCAAGGTCTTCCTGGACATCCACGGCCAGGTGAACAGCAAGGGCAACGAGGAAGGCCTGCTCTCGCTGGCGTTCCACCCGGACTTCGCGAAGAACGGACGCTTCTTCCTCTTCTACACCGCGATGGACGCCGAGAAGAAGCGCCGCAACGTGCTCTCCTCGTGGAAGCTCGATCCCGACACCCGCATGGGCGACCCCAAGAGCGAGGAGATCCTGCTCAGCGTCGACGACCCGTACTCGAACCACAACGGCGGAACGGTGCTCTTCGGCAAGGACGGCATGCTCTACCTGAGCATCGGCGACGGCGGTGCGGCCAACGACCCGCAGCACAACGGCCAGGAACTCGGTTCGCTCATGGCCAAGGTGCTGCGCATCGACGTCGACCGTGCGGATGCCGGCAAGCCGTACGCGATCCCGTCGGACAATCCCTTCGTGGGCAAGCAGGGCGCGCGCCCCGAGGTGTGGGCCAGCGGCCTGCGAAACGTGTGGCGCATGAGCTTCGACCGCAAGACCGGCGAGCTCTACGCCGGCGACGTCGGCCAGAACCAGTACGAGGAGGTCGACATCGTCACCAAGGGCGGCAACTACGGTTGGAACCCGCGCGAGGGACTGCACGCGTTCGCCGGCGGGCAGCCGGGCAACGCGGGCACGGACTATGTCGACCCGGTGGTCGAATACCCGCACGACGAGGGCGTCAGCATCACGGGCGGCTACGTGAGCCGCAACCCGAAGCATCCGCAGCTCGAGGGCGTCTACCTCTACGCAGACCTCGTCAGCGGCCGCGTCTGGGGCATCCGCTGCGAGGGCGGCAAGCGCGTCGCCGGACCCGAGATCGTCGCGCAGACCAAGAACCACCTGCCGACCAGCTTCGGCGAGGCCGCGGACGGCACCCTCTACATGACCACGTTCGAGGGCAGCCAGGACACGCGCGCGAAGGGCGCGATCTGGCGCATTGCGCCGGCCGAGTGAGCGGCTAGTATTGGTCCAGCGATGACGAACCGCCCCACCGGACCCCGCGTTGCCTGCCTCGCCGCCCGAACGGCGGCCGTCTCCGCCGTGGTGCTGTGCGCCGCTGCGTGCGGCGGTGGGGGAGAGGGCGACCTGTGGGGCGACTCGATGACGCCCACGCAGATGCAGAACGCCGAGTGGCGCTCCAACGTGCAGCCCTTCCCGATGGCCACCACGCAGGGCGACAGCGACGATCCGTTCATCGACAACCCGAACTACCCGTTCGTGGAAGAGCCGTGGTGGCAGAACCCGGCCTACAACGGCGGCTGAGCGTCGCCTGACCGCATCGGCTGCATCCGGCGGAACTCGCCCTGCGGCGCGGGGCGGCGCGCGAGCAGCGCCACCAGGTCATCCAACGGCACGGGTGCGTACGACCAGCAGTCGACGCCGACGTCGGTCGCGCGCCCGTGCTCGGGGAGCGACCCGTGCGAGTGGCCGTGCAGGTGCATCGCGCCGGACCACGTCCCACGCCACTGCCGCAGCGGATAGTGGCAGCAGACCACGCGCAGCCGCCGGCCCGGCTCGTGCGGGTCGTCCACGCGCAGGTCCAGCATGTCGTGCGATTCGGCGAAGCACTTCGCGAACCGACGTGATGCCGGGTCCTGGTTGCCGCGCACCAGCACGACCGTGCGGCAGCGGATCCGCTCCAGGAACGTGCGCGCGCCACGGCGCACCGCGCGGTCGCCCCAGTCCAGCTCGCCGAACACGTCGCCGAGGTGCAGCAGCACGTCGCGCGGCCGTACGCGGCGGTTGATCGCCTCCAGGAGCGCCTCGTCCATTTCCCGGACGTCGCCGTGCGGGCGTCCGAACCGCGCGATCGCCGCGGACTCGCCGAAGTGCGTGTCGGCCGTGACCCAGGTGCGGCTGCCCATGCGCGGATCGTATGGATGACTCGGTCCGTGCCCGTTCGTGCCTGCCCGCACCCATGCAGCCATCGGCGGGTCCGCGCGCCGTACACTGCGGGCCATGACGCGCCACCTGCTGCAGCTGGAGGGCCTGGACGAGCACCAACTGTCGGCGCTGCTTGACCGCGCCGATGCCCTGTTGCCGGTGGCCCGCCGAGAGGCCCCGGCGTCGAAGTCCCTCTCCGGCCGGCTGGTCGCGCACCTGTTCTTCGAGGACTCCACCCGAACGCGGCTCAGCTTCGAGACCGCAGCGGCCCGCCTGGGTGCCCGGTCGATCGTCCTGACCGAGAACGGCTCCAGCACCAGCAAGGGCGAGACCTTCCTGGACACGGCGCTCAACGTGGAGGCACTGGGGGTGGACGCCATCGTGGTCCGCACGGGCCTGTCCGGGGGTCCGCAGCTGCTGGCGCGGCACGTGGCCTGCCCGGTGATCAACGCCGGCGACGGTCGTCACGAGCATCCCACCCAGGGCCTCTTGGATTGCCTCACGATCCGGCGGTCATGTGGCGCGATCAAGGGGGCTACTGTCGCGATCGTTGGCGATATTGCGAACAGCCGGGTGGCCCGTAGCGCGGTGCACGCCCTGACGACCTTGGGTGCCCACGTGCGCCTGATCGGCCCGCCGACCTTGCTGCCAGCCAGCCTGAAGCAACTGACGCCGCATCCGGATCGTGTGACGATATCCCACGATCTTGACTCGAATCTTGGCGATCTACAGGCGATCATGATGCTTCGCGTTCAGCTGGAGCGAGCGGCAGGAGGCGCGATTGGATCAGATTATCGGATTCAATTCGGACTCACCCGCGAGCGGGCCAGCCGACTTCCGGCCTCCTGCATCGTGATGCACCCCGGACCGGTCAATCGGGGGGTCGAGGTCGACGACGATGTGGCCGACGACCGACGCCGGAGCCAGATCCTGAGCCAGGTCACCCACGGCGTGGCGGTGCGAATGGCGGTGCTTGAGCACTGCCTGGAAGCAGGGCAGGCTCCTCGGGCCGGATAAGCGCGGGTGCAGGTAGGTTGCCTTGTTTGCCGATAGGCGACCCGGGGCGATCCTGCCCCACCCGAACGAGGTACTCCCCCCGATGACCCCCGTTTCGACTCCGATGCGTGCGCCCCGCTCCGTGGGACGCCGTCCAAGCCTGTCCCGCCCCGTCACCCTGGTGGCGTCAGCGGCAGCCGTCCTGCTGGCCGCCGGCTGTGACTACGACAGCTGGATGGACCCAAGCCGCACCGGCTACTTCGAGAACACGCCGACCTCGATCCCGGTGCTCCGCAAGATCGACGTCATCGAGGTCGAGGAGGACGCCTTCGCCACGGAAGTCGGCCCGCCGCGCCCCGAGGACCTCGTTCCCGGCTCGCCCGAGTACGTCTTCGCGTCCGGCGACCAGATCGACGTGCAGATCAACGACCTGTTCCAGATCGACAAGATCGAGACGTTCAAGCGGCAGATCGACCAATCGGGCCGCATCGTCATCCCGATCGTCGGCACCGTCGCGGCCGCGGGCCTGACGCAGGAAGGGCTGGTCAACGAGATCTCGGCCAAGCTCAAGAGCATCATTCCCGATCCGCGCGTCTCGATCACCGTGCTCGAGGGCCGGTCGTTCAACTACCAGGTCGACGGCCAGGTCCGGAACCCGGGCGTCTACGCGCTGAACCGCCCGGACTTCGACATCGGCCAGGCGGTCGCACTCGCCGGCGGCGTGCTGGAGACCGGCAAGCGCATCCGCATCGTGCGCGTGGTCGACGAGGCCCCGGCCGACGCACTGCCCGAGCCCCGGCTCACCACGCCGGGCACCAAGACGCCTCCCGCGGCGAAGCCCACGGACAAGCCCGGCACGGCCGCTCCCGCGGCGCCGAACCTGGACGACCTGATCAAGCAGATCGCGCCTGCGCCGTCGGCCCCGGCCGCGCCGGCACCCGCGCCCGCCGCCGAACCCGCGTCGCAGCCGGTGCCCGCCCCGGCCGAGCAGCCGGCCCCCGCGCCGGCGTCGCCCGGCGCGATGCGCGGCACCGTCGCCGTGGTCGACCCCGCGCAGCTCGAGTCGCCCAAGGTCGCCGAGCCAGCGGTCGTCGACCCCGCCGCCGGAACGCAGGCGCCGCCCGCCGTCGCCCCCGCGACCGAGTCGCGCTATGTCTTCGACGTGCAGAAGCAGGAGTGGGTGCTGGTGGCCCCCGGCACCGCAGGCCCCGCATCGCCGGTGAAGGATCTCGCGGCTCCCAACTCGCCCGAGGGCGCGATCACCGGCCCCGCCGCGGCGTCGTCCAACGCGCACAAGCTCGTCAAGCCGGGTGACTACCGGCTGCCGGGCGGACGCAAGACGCGCGTCATCATCGTCGAGCTCTCCGACCTCAACCGCGGCAACCTGTCGCTGAACGTCATCATCCGCCCGGGCGACAAGATCCACGTCGAGGGCGACTTGGGCGTCGTCTACATCGACGGCGAAGTGGCGCGCCCCGGCGTGTTCAACCTGCCGCCCGTCGGCGACCTGACGCTCAGCCGCCTGGTCACCGCCGCCGGCGGCCTGGGCCAGATCGCCATCCCGCAGCGCGTGGACCTGATCCGCAAGGTGGCGCCCGACCGCGAGGCCGCGATCCGCGTCAACCTGGCCGCGATCCGCAACCGCGCCGAGCCCGACATCGTCATGCGCGCCGACGACCACGTGATCATCGGCACCAACTTCTTCGCCACGCCGCTGGCGGTCATCCGCAACGGCTTCCGCATGACCTACGGCTTCGGCTTCCTGATCGACCGCAACTTCGGCAACGACGTGTTCGGGCCGCCGCCGGTGAACCAGTTCGGCCAGTGACGGCCCGGTGACCGGGCGGCGCGCACCGCGCCCGGACCGGGCCGGCGCGGGACCGTACCGCCCGGCGCCCCATCGCCCCCGCGCGA
>CANHFL010000036.1 GCA_947459855.1 Planctomycetaceae bacterium
CCGCGGTGCGCGCCGTGGCCGCGGACGCCGCGCGCCATGGTGCGGACGTCGTTCTTTCGACGGCCTACGAGACGTCGTACACGCTGCGCCTGGCCGCACACGTGGCGGCCGCCATCCCGAACGCGCGTCGCGCGCACGGGCTGGGAACTGCCGGCGTGCTGGCCGCCGATGCATGCGCGCCCGCGGTGGCGCGCGGCGGCCTGCTGGCGGGCGACCCGCTGCCCGTCCCGCTCTCGGAGCGCTGGGCATGACGCTGGACGACCTGCTGGCGAACGGCGACGGCTGGCCGCTTCTCCTGGTGGCAGAGGGTCCCGTGTGGCGCGGCGACGCCGCGGCTGCTGCCCGGCGCGCGGCGGCAGGGCTGGCCGCGCGCGGCATCGGGCCCGGCTGCGTCGTGGCCGCGGATGCCGCTCCGTCGCCCGAGTTCGTCGCGCTGCTCCTGGGCGCCGCACTGCGCGGTGCCACGTTGCTGCCCGTCTCCACGGCGATGCCGTCCGTGGCGCGCGCCCGCATCGAGTCGCAGGCGGGTGCGGCGCTTTCGCTGCGGGCGCACGAGTTCCCGGCGCTGCAGGGGGGCGTGGGCGCTGCGGATCACGCGTCGGATGCGCCTGCCACGCCGGTCGCCGCGTTCCATCCCGACTCGGCGATCGCGGTCGCGACCAGCGGGTCCACCGGCCTGCCGCGCGTCGTCCGCATCCCGTGGTCCGCGGCGGTCGCCAGCGCGCAGCAGGGTGCGCACGCGCTGCCGTTCGGGCCGGGCGACGCGTGGCTCGCGTCGCTCTCGGCGGCGCACGTCGGCGGCCTGATGATCCTGGTGCGCGCCGTCGCGCTTGGCGGCGCGGCGTGCATCGCGCCCGCGCCGCGCAGCTGGGCGGACCTGGCGGGCATCACCCACGTCTCGGTGGTCGCGGCGCAGCTCGCGCGGCTTCTCGAGGATCCCTCCGACCCGCCGGCCTCGCTCAAGGCGGTGCTGCTCGGCGGCGGCCCCAGCCCGCAGGCGCTGCGCGACGCGGCGCTTGCGCGCGGCCTGCCGGTCTTCGCGACGTACGGGCTGACGGAGACGTGCTCGCAGGTGGCGACCGGGCGGCTTGTCCCCGGCGACCCGGCCACGCTGGCCGGGCCGGCGATCGCCCCCACGCGCATCTGGGCCGAGGCCGACGAGCTGCTGATCGACGGCCCGACGCTGGCCGACGCCGAGTTCCACGCGGGCGCTGCAGTCCCGATTCCGCGTCCGCTGCGGACGCGGGACCACGGGTTCATCGATGCCCAAGGCCGCGTCCACGTCGTCGGCCGGCACGACGCGATGTTCATCTCCGGCGGCAAGAACATCCACCCCGAGACGATCGAGCGCGCGCTGGGCGAGATCCCCGGCGTTCGCGCCGCTTGCGTCGTCGGCGTGACCGACCCGCGCTGGGGCATGCGCCCGGTGGCGTTCGTCGACCTGGCGCACCCGCCCGCGCAGCCGCTGCGCGACGCGCTGGCCGTGTCGCTCGAACGGCACCTGGTCCCCGACGCGATCTATGCCATGCCCGCCGACGAAGCTGTGAAGATGAAGCCGTCACGCGCCGCCCTCGCCGCGCGCCTGTCGGCCGGCGAGCCCTTCGAAAGCAGGTGACAGGTCCACCTGTCACCTGTTTGCTGTCGCCCGCGACGCATCGATCCACGCGCGCAGCGCCGGCGGCAGCTCCACGCTTCGCCCCGCGGCAGGATCGATCGCGGCACGCACCACGCGCGCCTCCATGGCCACCGCGCCCGCGCGCTCGAACCGCCAGCCCAGCGTGAACGCGCTCTGGCCGGCCTCCACCAGCACCAACCGCGCCGTCAGCCGGTCGCCCACGCGCACCGGCAGCCGGTAGTCCGCCTCGCAGCGCACCACGGGCGTCGGGGCCAGCGTCCGGGTCACCAGCATGTCGCGCAGCTGCAGCCCGCCCGCCTCCAGCCAGCGCTCGAACAGCTCCTCCTCGAGTTCCAGCAGGCGGGGGTAGAAGATCACGCCCGCGGCATCCGTGTGCTGCAGGCGCACGCAAAGCTCGGCGGACAGGGTGGCGGGGTCCATGGGGGAAGGGTACGCCCCGTGCTCGGCAGCGTCCCAGAAGCGCGTCCAGCCGGGGAGTTTCGCCACACACGCCCGGCCACCCGCGCGTACACGGGTCGTGAGCCAACACCAGTCCGACCGGCCCGCTCCGGCCCCTGTGCCAGCCGCCCTCCCGCAGTCCCCCCGCCGAGACTTCCTCCGGATCGCATCCGGCCTCGGCGTGGCGCTCGGGACAGCCGCTGCGTTCGGTGGGCCGGTTCGGTCGGCGGCGGGTGCCCTTGCCCCCGCGGCAGGGGGTTCCGGCGGCGGCGCCGCCGCGCCGTTCGACCTCGCGGCGCTGGGGATGCCGTACCGCCAGGACGACCCGCGCTGGGGCCGCGACGTGATGTGGGACCGCCGGCTGGTCATCCGCACCGCCACGCAGATCAACGGCATGCGCAAGCCGATCGCCGAAGGCCTCATGCGCAGTTTCCCCGACGGCAACACGATCGCCAACGAGGGCTGCCAGCTCACCTGCTTCGCGATGGTGCTGCGCATGCTGCACCCGCAGGCCGGTGCGGCATGGACGCCGCGCACGCTCAACCGCGCGGCACAGGCCGCGCTGTACTACACGCGTTCGGGCCTTTCGATGACGACGCTGGCCGCGGACCTGCTCTCCGAAGTGTCGGAAGGCGCCGTGCAGCTCGCGGCGAAGGAGGAATACCTCCCCGCCGTGCAGCCGTGGCCGCGCGCCTTCGCCGACACCGCGCCGCTCATCCGCGCGTACCGGGGCCTTTCGCCCGCGGCGCGCGCCGGCACGCTGGTCATGCTCAAGCTCGGCACGTACGACGACACCGTCGCCTCGCACTACGTGCTGCTCGACCCGAACGCGGCCGAGTCGCCGGACGTCCGCGACGCGCTGATCCTGGATCCCGCGATGCCCGCCGGCCGTACCGGGCCATGGCGCCTGAGCGACTCCGCCGCCTGGATCTGCACGGATCCCGACATCGCCGTCGGCTGGCGTGCCGACGGCATCCAGCCCACGCAGGTCGCGGGCGCCTGGGCGTTCACGCGCTGGGACCGCGCCAACGGCAGGACCGGCGCCGCACCGCTGGTCGCGGCGTGGTCGCAGGAACTGGCCCGTGTGTGAGTGTGCGTCGGCGCGCCGGCGGATGCGTCCCGCGGCGGCTCAGCGCTGCTCGCCGTAGTGGTGCAGCAGGTAGCGCGCCACGTAGTCCAGGATGCTCGACGCCTCCGGGACCTCGGGGTTGCTGGTCGGGCCCATCGGCTCGAAGCGCATGCCGCGGAAGCGCTCGGCGGCCTCGGCCACCGGCAGCCCGTGCTGCAGCGCCAGGCTGAACGCGCGGCAGAAGCCCTGGATCAGGCCGGAGAGGGTCGACCCCTCCTTGCTCATCTTGATGAACAGCTCGCCGGGGCGGCCGTCCGCGAAGAGGCCGACGGTGAGGTAGCCCTCGTGCCCGCCGATCGAGAACTTGTGCGTGATGGAACGGCGCGTGCTCGGCATCGGCTCGCGGCGCGTGATGGAAGCGGTGGTCATCGGAACGTCGCCTTCTTGCCCGTCCTGGGCATTCGCTGGCGGGACTGCCTTGGTGCCCGTCCGTCGCGCCGTCGCGCGGCTGGGGGGCTGCCCGGTGATTCGCCGCCTTGCGGATCACCGGACGCGTGGGAAAGATAACGCGCCACCCACGGGGGGTGGCGCGTCGGGTTCACAAATTCCTTGCGGGCAGGAACGGTCGCGGCCGGGCGGGCCGGCGCGGCCGCGGGTTCAGGCCTTCGCCTTCTTGCCCTTCTTGCCCTCGGCCTTGGCTTCGCCCTCTGCGGCCGGGGCGTCGGTGGCGGGGGCCTCCTCGGCAGCCGGCTCCTCGGCCGGGGCGTCGGCCGCCGCGGTCAGGATCTCGAGCGTGCGGTCCGGCAGGACGTCGATCGCGATGTCCGTGCGGAGGTCGCGGTCCAGCTGGATGGTGCAGCTGTAGTGGCCGATGCGGCGGATGGTCTGCTGCAGGCGGACGGCGCGGAAGTCCACGCCGAAGCCGTCGGCAACCAGCTGGTCGGCGATGTCACGCTGGGTGACGGCGCCGTACAGCACGCCCTGGTCGTTCACGCTGCGGATGAGCTTGATGGCGACGCCTTCCATGCGGGCCATGAGGGCCTCGCGGGCGGCGCGGACCATGGCCAGCTCGGCCTGCGCGGCGGCGCGGGCGTCCTTGAGGGCCTCGATCTTCTCGGCGGTGGGAGCCTCGGCGAAGCCGTGCGGCAGCAGGTAGTTGCGGGCGAAGCCGGGCTTCACCTTCACGACGTCCCCGACGAGACCCAGGTTTTCGATGGTGCGGTTGAGGAGGAGCTCGACCTTGCGAAGCGCCATGACGCTGTCCTTTCGCGGCGGATGCCGCGCCAAGTTAGGGCTGCCTCGGGGCCCAGCAGTTGGAGCGCGGCACCCACGTGGGCGCCGCGGAGGCGGGCCGCGCATGATCGCAGAAACCCGCCGTTCCCGCAAGTCGCTTGGCGCGCGGGGTGTGCCGGAAAGCACCGCGGGGCCGACACTTGCGTCGGCCCCGCGGCATCAGGAGATGACGTGTTCAGGGGTGTCCGGGAATCCCGGCCGCCCGACCCGTGCGGGCGCGGTTCAGAACGGGATGTCCTCGTCCGCGACCTCGGCGTGGCCGGAGCCGCCGCGACCGCCGGTCGCCGCCTTCGCGTTGCCGCGGCCGCCGCGCGGCGGGGCGTAGCCGCCCTCGTCGCTCACGACGCGCTCGCCGCCGCCACCGCCGGCCGAGCCCAGGAACTGGAAGTTCTCGATGACGACGCGCATCTTCGACCGCTTGCCGCCGTCCTTGTCCTCCCAGGTGTCCAGCTTCAGGCGGCCCTCGATGAAGAGGGGCTTGCCCTTGGTCATGTACTGCTTGATGACCTCGGCCTGCTTGCCCCAGGCCTCGCAGTCGACGAACGTCGTTTCCTCACGGTCCTCGCCGTCCTTCGTGCGGTACTTGCGGTTCACCGCGAGGCCGACCTCGCACACGGCCTGGTTGCCCGGCGTGTACTTGAGCTCGGGGTCGCGGGTGAGGTTGCCGATCAGCATGACCTTGTTGAGATTCGCCATTGGATGCTCCTTGCGTTCGGTGTCTGTTCGGATCGTAGCCGCGGCGCCCTTCCTAGGCAAGGCCGCGCCGCGCCACGACGGCGCCTTCCGGTCTCGATGCATGCAGTATGGCCGCCCCCGGTGAAGCACCTGCTGCAACGGGAAGTTTTTCCACCCAAAAACGCGGCTGCGCACGGCGGGTGGGCCGTGCGCAGCCGGAACAACTCGGGATCGCCCGCCGCCGGATGGCCGGCAGGGGTTCCGTTGGGGGCTGGGGTCACTCCTCGGAGGGAGCCGACTCGTCGCCGCGGAGCTTCGCCTCGTCCGCCGTGCGCTGCGCGGCCTCGGCGTTCTTCATCTGCTCCTCGGTCAGCTCGTCGTTGCGGGTGATCAGCGCGCGGAGCATCTTCTCCGAGAGACGGCAGTCGCGCTCGATCTCCTTGACCTTCCGGGTGTCCGCGGTGAAGCGGGCCAGGAAGTACACGCCGCGCTTGTTGCCCTCGATGTCGTAGGCGAGCCGGCGCTCGTCCCACTTGATCAGGCTGTGCAGCGTGGCGTCGCCCTTGGACAGCATCTCCTTGATGCTGTCCATGGCGCCGTTGAGGTCGGCCGAGGCCGACTGCGGGAAGAGGAACATGCCCTCGTACTTTCCGATGCGGGTTTCAGTGGTGCTCATTGTTGGTGCTTTCGTGTGTTGGGTTTCAGGATCCGCCGACGGCGGCCTTGCGGTTGAACCGGTTCATGGCCTCATCGAGTCCCTTGGTCGCCCAGGTCTCGGCCGCCTGCGCGGCCTCGGCGAGCGACTGCTCGACCAGCGGCTTCTGGTCGGGCGTGAACTGGCCCAGCACGTAGTCCGACTGCCTGATGCGCCCGTTCGGATCGATGCCGATCCGCACGCGCGCCCAGTAGTTGGTCCCGAGCCGGAGCCCGATGTCGGCAAGCCCGTTGTGCCCGCCGCTGCTGCCGTCCGGCTTGAGCCGCACGGTGCCGCAGGGGAACGCCAGGTCGTCGACGATCACGAGGAGGTCCTTCGACGCGTCGAGCTTGAAGAACTGCACGGCCTCCAGGACGGTCCGTCCCGAGAGGTTCATGAAGGTCATCGGCTTGAGGAGCATGCACTTCTCGCCGCCGATGTCCGCGTCCCATGCCAGCCCGCCGAAACGGCTCCGCGGCGTCGTGCCGGGCGCGAAGCGCGCGGCCAGACGGTCGACCACGAGGAAGCCCACGTTGTGGCGGGTTCCTGCGTATTCGGGTCCGGGGTTGCCGAGTCCGACGATGAGCTTCATGGCTCGCTGGGTGGGTTCGCTGTTCCTTCAGGCCGCCGCCCGCACGGTGCGGGCGACGCGCACGGTTCCGCAGGGTTCGGTCACTTCTTCTTGTCGGCCTCCGCGCCCTCTTCCTTCTTGGCGGTGAGGACTTCCGGCTCGGCCTTCGCGGCGGCCGGCGTGGCCTCGGCGGCGGCTTCCTCGGCAACCGACTCGACGCGGCAGACGACGGCGTTCTTGTCGGCGACGGCGGTGCTGCCGGCCGGGAGCTTCAGCTGGCCGATGGTCAGCGTCTCGCCCGTCAGCGTCGAGAGGTCGATCTTGATCTCCTGGGGGATGTCGCGCACCTTGCAGGAGACCTCGATCTCCGGCATGTCGTGCACCAGGATGTAGCCCGGCTTCTTCAGCGCCTCGGGGGTGCCGATGAAGCTCAGGTGGATCTTGACGGTGACGACCTGGTCCAGGTCGACGTGCGCCAGGTCGATGTGGATCACGTTGTCGCCGAGGTACCCGAACTGCAGGTCCTTGACGAGGACGGTGTCCTTGCCGCCGTCCTCGAACTTCAGCTCGAGCACGTGGGCGCCGTGCTTGAGCGCGTAGATCGTCTCGTGCTCGGGCAGGCTGATGGCCACCGGCGCGTTGCCGGGGGTGTAGAGGTTGGCGGGCAGCTGGCCAGCCGCGCGGAGGCGCTTCGAATAGCGCGTTCCGAGCTTGTCGCGCTTCTTCGCGACCAGAACCGGGGTCTCCTTGGACATTGTCATGTCTCCTTTCAGTTGGAGTGGGTTCGAAACGTGGTAGGGGCGTGAGACAACGGGAACGTCAACGCTTCACGCCGATGCCCTCGCGGAACATCGCGCTGACGCTTTGGTCGTGGTGGATGCGGTGGACGGCCTCGCCCAGGAGGCGCGCCACCGAACGGACGGTGAGCTTGTCCTCCAGCGGCTTCAGCCGGTCGCCGCCGGGGATGGTGTCGGTGATCGTGATGCGGCTGATCTCGGGGACGGCGAGCCGGTTGAAGGCCTGGCCGACCATGACCGCGTGCGTGCAGGCGCACTCGCAGCCGACGGCGCCTTCCTCCATGACCACGCGCGCGGCCTCGCTGACGGTGCCGGCGGTCGAGATCATGTCGTCGAACATCAGCACGCGGCGGCCCTTGACCTCGCCGATCAGGTTCTTCACGCTGACCTTCGAGCCGCTCTGGCGGCGCTTGTCGATGATGGCCATGTCGAAGCCGAGCAGGTTGGCGAACATGTTCGCCACCTTCACGTTGCCGACGTCGGGGCTGACGACGACGCACTCGCCCAGCTGGTCGCGCAGCGACTGGTAGTGCTCGACCAGCACCGGCGCGGCCGTCAGGTGGTCCACCGGGATGTCGAAGAAGCCCTGGATCTGCGCGGCGTGCAGGTCGACGCACAGCACGCGGTCGCAGCCGGCGCCGGTGATCAGGTTCGCCACCAGCTTGGCCGTGATGGGCACGCGGCCCTCGTCCTTGCGGTCCTGGCGGGCGTAGCCGAAATACGGGATCACCGCG
>CANHFL010000037.1 GCA_947459855.1 Planctomycetaceae bacterium
CCCCGCCGCGATGTTCAACGGCATGGTCGCGCCGTTCGCGGGCTACGGCGTCGCGGGCGCCGTCTGGTACCAGGGCGAGAACAACGCTGCCAGCCAGGCGCGGGCCGAGGAGTACCGAGCACTGCTCCCGCTGCTGGTTCGCAGCTGGCGGACCGCGTTCGGCCGGCCGGACATGCCGTTCGGCGTGGTGAGCCTGGCGGCGTTCCGGCAGTTCACGCCGGACGAGCCGTGTTCGGGCATCTGGCCCACGCTCCGTGCCTCGCAGCTGGCCGCGGAGCAGGTGGTCCCGAACCTGGGCGTGGTGACCACGATCGACGTCGGCGACGCGGACGACATCCACCCGCGCGACAAGCGCACCGTCGGCCAGCGGCTGGCGCACTGGGCCATGGCGAACGCCTACGGCAAGCCGCAGACGCCGTGGCGCGGGCCGCGCGCGAAGTCGGTGGCCCGGTCCGGCAGCGCGGTCGACATCGAGTTCGACGTGGAGGCCGGCAGGCTCGGCACGCGCGACGGCAAGCCCGTCGGCGGGATCGTGCTGGTGGACGCGGACGGCAAGGCGACGTGGGCGACCGCCGAGGTGCTGGGCAGCAACCGCCTGCACGTCCCGGTGCCGGCCGGGATGAAGCCCGCCTTCGTGCGATACGCGTGGCAGGACAACCCCGCCAACGCGAACCTGGCCGACACGGCGAGCGGACTGCCTGCGCACCCGTTCGAGGCGAAGGTGCCGGAATGACGACCGACCTGACCACCGACACCGCTGCCGTGCCGATCTGGCGGATGATCGGCGGATCCGCCCTTGGCTACGCCGTCTCCACGCTGATCGTGGTGATCACCACGGTGGTCCTTGCCGGGGTGCTTGGTCCCGACGGCGTGTTCGAGCCGGGAACCTACCGGAGCAAGCCCGATTTCGAGTACATGAACCTCGGTGCCGGCTTCGCGGCGGCGGCGATCGGTGGTGCCGTGGCATGGGCGATGGGTCGCCGCATCGGCGTCGCGATCATGCTGGTGGCGATCCTGGTCGGCGGCATGCTCAGCGGCATCATGGCCCTGCGCACGCAGTCCGAGCGCACCGAGCCGTACGAGCCGCGACCCGAGGGAAGCTGGGTGGTGGCGATGGAGCGCGCCGAGGCGAACTCGCAGCGCAGCGCCACCTACCTGCTCGGCATGCCCGTCGCGGGCGCACTGGGGGTGCTTGCAGGTGCGTTCGCCGTGTCGCGCGTCAGCCGGCCGAAGGCTCCGCAGGCGTGACGCCCGCGCCGCCGCCCGGCGGGAGCACCCGACCAGGGGGCATCATCCGACGCACCACGACGAACGCGCAGAGCGTGCCGATCGCCGCCGCGACGTAGCCGACGGCGAACGATCCCGCGACGATCTCGCGCATCTCGGCGAGCTGCGGGTGGTTCCGCGCACGTTCCAGCGCCTGTGCGTCGTCGGAGCGAAGCCCCTCGCGCGTGGCGACGAAGTCGGTGTGCGAGATCGATGGGTGCGCGCGCTCGAGCGCCCCCTGGGCGAGGGCCACGCATGCCGCGATCAGCGCCACGCCAAGGCTGCCACCGACCTGGCGAAGCGTCTGCACCAGCCCGGAGAGCTGGCCGCGGTCCGCATGCGGCACACGGCTCAGGCTGTCGGTGTTGGTCGGGCTCATCGTGAACGCGATTCCGGTGCCAAGAACCGCCATGCCCACCGCCATCACGGGGTACTGCTGCCGCCACACGCCCCAAGCCTGCACCAGCAGGCCGATGGTGCTCAGCGCGGTGCCCCACGACGCGGGGCCGCGGACGCCCGCGCGGTCGTACCAGCGACCGGCCACGTGCACCACTAGGATCACGGGGGCCAGCATCGGCAGCAGCGAGACGCCCGCCTCGAAAGGCCTGAATCCCAGCACCTCCTGCGCGTAAACGCTGCCGGCCAGCACCAGCCCGGTCATCGCGAACTGCATGCAAGCGATCACGAACGCGTCGGCGAAGATCGCGCGGTCCGCGAAGAGGTGAAGCTTGAGGAGCGGCGCGCTCGAGCGCCACTGCCGGCGCACGAACGCGACCAGGATCGCGAAGCCGACGCCGAGCGCCGCGAGCACCACGGCATCCAGCCGCAGCGCCCGTCCCGCGTCGCGCACCTCGCCCAGCGACTGCAGTCCCCACACGAACAGCGGCAGGCCGGCCAGCAGCATCCCGCCGCCCGTCCAGTCGATCCGCCGGTCCGGCGTGCGCGCGTCGCGCGGCTTCGCCACCTGCGTCATCACCATCGCCGCCGCCGCCACGGGGACGTTCAGCCAGAACACCCAGCGCCAGCCGATGGACTGCACGATCACGCCGCCCAGCGCGGGCCCGATGGCCATGAACAGCAGGGGAATTCCGACGTACACGGCCATCGCCTTGCCGCGCTCGCCGGGCGCGAACGCGCCGACCACCAGCGCGCTGGACGCCGGCTGCATCAGGCACGCCGAGACGCCCTGCAGCACGCGGCCCAGGATCAGCGTCGTGCCGTCGGTTGCGAAGCCGCACAGGACGCTCGCGCCCGCGAAACCCGCGACGCCCGCGATAAACGCCGGCACCTTGCCGACCAGGTCGCCGATGCGGCCGCCGAGCGCCATGAGCGAGGCCAGCGTCAGCAGGTAGCTGGTGACGACCCATGCCTGGCCGGCCTGCCCCATGTCCAGCGAACGGCCGATCGACGGCAGCGCGATCGCGACCACCGTCATGTCGACGAAGATCATCGCCAGGCTTCCGGTCATGGCGAAAAGCACCAGCCACTTGCGCTGCTGGGTGCCGTGGTCGTCGCCGTGCGCGTGCGTGTTCATGGTGGTTTCCGCGGTGGCGGCCTCAGCGCGTGACGTCGGGTGCCGTGGGACGCAGGGGCTCGGCGCTGAAGCGCCCCGACTGCGAGAGGAAGCGCTGCGGGTTGGCGAAGGTCACCTTGCGGACCAGGTCCTCCAGGTGCCCGCGGCGGCGCATCTCCATCTGCGCCTTCGGCACGGCCAGCGGGTCGCTGTGGCCCCAGTCGCCGGCGCTGTTCATCCAGATCCGCTCGCTGCCGTAGCACTCGATGATGTCCACCGCGCGCTGCGGCGTGCACTTCGTGTCCGGGTAGAGCGTCATGCCGCACCAGAAGCCGCGGTCGAGCACGTGCTTCGCGGTGTGTTCCTCGACGTGGTCGATCAGCACCCGGCCCGGATCAAGCTTCGGGAACCGCTTGATCGCGTCCATGATGAGGCGCGTGCCCTTCAGCTTGTCCTCCAGGTGCGGCGTGTGCACCAGCACCAGCAGGCCGTGGTCGCTGGCCAGCTGCAGGTGCGCCTCGAGGATCGCCAGCTCGTTGCGGCTGTTCTTGTTCAGGCCGATCTCGCCGATGCCCAGGACGTTCTGCTTCTCCAGGAACCCCGGGATCAGCGCGATCACCTCGCGCGCGAAGACCGGGTCCTCGGCCTCCTTCGGGTTGATGCAGAGCCACGTGTGGTGGCGGATGCCGTACTGCGCGGCGCGGCGCGGCTCGAAGTCCGTCAGCTGCCGGAAGTAGTCGAAGAAGCCCTGCGCGGTCGAGCGGTCGTAGCCGGCCCAGAACGCGGGCTCGGTGATCGCGACGCAGCCGGCGCGCGCCATGCGGACGTAGTCGTCCGTGGTGCGGCTGACCATGTGGACGTGCGGGTCGATGTACATGGTCAGGCCTTCCCCGCCGCGGGGTCGTGCGCGCCGGTCGCGCCCTTCATGCCGGCCTTCGCGATGGGTTCGGTGGAGGGGTCGCTGAGCAGCTCGAGGATGCGCCGCGCGCGCTCGGGGCGGCCGTCCTGCAGGACCGCGACGCCTGCGCGGAACGCGCGCATCCGGAAGTCGTCCTCACCGCCGCCGGCGCGGTCGACACGGTCCAGGAAGGCCGCGAGGTCCAGGAGCCGCGCGCGGTGCTCCATGAAGTAGGCGTCGACCACCTGCGCGCGGGAGAGGGGGCAGCCGGGGGATGCGGGCGCGGCGTCTGGCATGGCCATGATCGTAGATCGGCAGGGGTACCCTCCCCGCATGATCCTGCGGTGCGCGGTCGTGCTGGCCATCATGGTGATCCTCTCCGCGCTGCGGCCCGCGGCGGCGGACGGTGCGCTGCGCGCCGTCGTCGATCCGCGCGTGGACTTCCTGGCGGCGGTCGCGCGCAACGCCGGGTTCGAGGAATACCGCTCGCCTCAGGCCGCTTCGCCCTACGCCGGGCGCGTGGACGCGCTGCTGAAGCCACACCTGGCGCACCCGGCGTTCGACCGCATGCGCGCGATGCGCAAGGACCGCGGCCTGAGCTACGACGCGGTGATGAGCCTGGCGGTGCACGTGACCGACCCGCCCGGGCTGGCGGAGCGCGTGGACTTCGCCGCCTCGCCGGCGCGGCTCGACAGACGACTGGTCCCGGACGAGACGCGCGCACTGCTGGTGCAGCTGCGCGACCTGGCCACCGTGTGTGGCTGGGCGGCATTCTGGACGCGCGAACGGCCCGTCCACGACGCCGGCGCCGCGCAGCTTGCCGCGGCGGTGGGGAAGCACGACCTGGTGGCGTGGTACGAGCGCGCGCTCGGCGTGAGGCCCGGCGCGGACTACGTGCTGGTCGCGGGGTTGCTGACCGGCGAGAACAACTTCGGCGTGGGCGTCGATTTCCCGGATGGCCGCACGCCCGAGATCCGCCCGGTCATCGGCTGCGGTGCGTGGGATGCGCAGGGAATGCCGGTCTACACGGCCACCGACGGCCTCACGGGCCTGGTCGCGCACGAGCTGTGCCATTCGTTCGCGAACCCGGTGGTCGACCGGAACCTGGAGGCGCTGCGACCGGCCGGCGAGCGCCCGTTCGCCATCAGCGCCGACCGCATGCGCGCGCAGGCGTACGGCGACTGGAAGACGACCATGTACGAGACGCTGGTGCGCGCCTGCACCGTCCGGTGCCTGGCCGAGCAGGTGGGCGACGAGGCCGCCGCGATGCGCGCCCAGAACGACGCGGCCCGCGGGTTCCTCTGGGTGCCGGCACTGGCAGACGCGCTTGCTCGCCCATTGCACGACCACCCGGCCGGGCAGACGCTGGACACGCTCGTGCCCACGATCGCCGAGACGCTGGGGCGCGAGGCCACGCGCATCGAGCAGGAGGACGCGAAGCGGCCCAAGCTCACGGAGACCGTGCCGGCGGACGGTGCGCGCGACGTCGCGCCCGGACCGATCGAGCTGGTGCTGCGCTTCGACCGCCCGATGCGGACGGACTCGTACAGCGTGACGGGCTCGAAGGACAACGTCCCCGCGGGCCTGAAGCTGAAGGAGGTCCGCGACGACGGGCGGACGTTCGTCTTCACTGGCACCGTCGAGGCCGGTCGCGCCTACGTCGTCGGCATCAACGGCGGCGGGCGCAGCGGCTTCCGCACGGCGGAAGGCGTCGCCGCGCTTCCCGTGCAGGTGCGCTTCACGACGCGCGCGAAGTGACCGCCACCGCGTCGCGCAGCGTCGCGGCGTCCATCGCGTGCACGTCCACCGGGTCGCCGATGCCGCGCAGGAGCGTCAGCGTCAGGCGCCCGCCCAGGTGCTCGCGGAACTCCTCCAGCCCGGCCGCCACCGTGTCCAGGTCCGCCAGCAGCGCATGCGTGAGCGGCAGGCCCAGCGCACGAAGCGTGGCATGCACGCGGTCGGCGTCCGCCTGGGGCAGCATGCCGGCGCAGGCGGCGTACTGGGTGTCGACCGCCACGCCGATCGCCACGGCCTGCCCGTGCGGCAGTTCGCCGTCGGTCAGGCCCTCCAGCCGGTGCGCCAGCCAGTGGCCGTAGTCCAGCGGGCGGGCGCTGCGCGTCTCGAACGGGTCGCCGCCCAGCATGATGTGGCGGTAGTGCAGCTCGGCGCTGCGGCGGATCACGGGGCGAGCGGCGTCCATGCTGCGCGCGCGGATCGCGGCGGCGTCGCGCTCGATCGCCGCGAAGAACGCCGGGTCGCGCAGCAGCGCGATCTTGACGGCCTCGCTGAAGCCGCCGCACCACGACCAGTCGGGGCTGGATGCCAGGAAGGCCTCGTCGCACACCACCGCGTGCGGCACGGCAAAGGTGCCGATGAAGTTCTTCTTGCGGCCCAGGTTGATGCCGTTCTTGACGGCCATCCCGGAATCGTCGTGGCCGAGCGTGGTGGTGGGCATCCGCACCAGCCGGCAGCCGCGGTGCGCGATCGCGGTCGCGTAGCCCACCGCGTCCAGCACCGCGCCACCGCCGATCGCCAGCACGTAGCTCTGCCGGTCGATGCGGTGCGCGTCGATGGCGTGGATCACCTGGTCGACCACGGCATGCGACCGCTTGCAGCGCTCGCCGCCTGGAACCTGCTGGAACAGCGCCGGTTCCGGCATGCCGGGGAACGCCGCGAGATAGGCGTGCAGCTGGGCCCCCAGCGCCGGATGCGCGGCGGCGACGCCGGAGTCGACGAACGCCACCAGCCGGCGCGGCGCGGCGGCGGAGGGATCCACCAGCACCGACGCAAGCGCCGGGTTCGACGTGCCGAACGCGCCCGACGTGAACAGCACCCGGTGCCGCAACGGCAGCGAGGCGGGTGAGTCGAACGTCAGCGGAGCGGAGGGCGCTTCCATCGGGGCCATGGATCGTACGGAGGAAACGGAGCGGCCCGGCGCGTCGTCGCACCGGGCCGCATCCTGGTGGTCCCGGCACCGCGCCGGGACTCGTGGACTCCGTGGTTCAGCGCGTCGGACGGCGGATCGGCGCCGCAGGCGTGGCCTGCGTCACGGCGGTCGCCGCGTCGTCCAGCTGCGCGTCCGCGGTCATCTGCCGGCCGTCGCGCACGTACTCGATCTGGCACGTGCTGCCGGGCTTGCACAGCCGGATCGCGCGCTGCGCCCGGTGCAGCGAGGTGATCGCCTCGCCGTTGATCCTCGTGATCAGGTCGCCCGGTCGGATGCCTGCCTTGTCGGCGGCCGCGCCGTCGACCACCGTGCGCACGACCACGCCCTGCGAGGGCGCCTGTGGATCCATCACCACCACGCGGCCGCGCGCGGCCTGCGCCTGCAGGCCCTCGGGAAGCACGGGCTGCATCTGGATTCCCAGGAAGCCGCGGCCCGGCGAGCCGCCGCCGATGATCGACTCGACGACCGACTTCACCATCCCCGCGGGGATCGCGAATCCGATGCCGTCCGAGCCGCCGCTGCGGCTCTCGATGGCGGTGTTCATGCCGACCACGCGGCCATCCATGTCCACCAGCGGACCACCGCTGTTGCCGGGGTTGATCTGCGCGTCGGTCTGCATGTAGTTCTCGAGCGGGCTCAAGCCCACCTCGCGGCCCTTGGCGCTGATGATGCCGGCGGTCACGCTGTCCTTCAGGCCGAACGGCGACCCGAGCGCGATCACCCAGTCGCCGACCTCGGCCTCGTCGCTGTTGCCGAAGTCGATCGGCTTCACGTCGGCAAGGTCGATCTTGAGCACCGCGACGTCGGTCTCTGGGTCGGCGCCGACGAGCGTCGCGGGCGCCTCACGGCCGTCGTGCAGGTGCACCACGATGCGCGACGCACCGCGCACCACGTGGTTGTTGGTCGCGATGTGGCCTTGGTCGGTGACGACGAAGCCGGTGCCCTCGCCCTGCTCGACGCGCTGGCCCATGGGCAGCATGCGCGTCTGCGGGAACGGGCCTCCCACCGAGATCGCGCCGTGCGCGACGGAGGTCTTGATCGAGACGACGGACGGTGCGGCGAACTTGGCGATCGCGCGGAACGCCTTCGAGAGCGCCTTCGCGTGGTC
>CANHFL010000038.1 GCA_947459855.1 Planctomycetaceae bacterium
CGCGCGCCTGCGCGGCCAGGTCGTCGGCGGTCGGCGGCGCGGCGCGCCACCGCTCCCAGGCCGCGCGTGCCGCGGGCGAGACGAGCTCCCGCGCGGGCTCGCCGTTCGCGTCGGCGAATACGTCGGCGTCTTCGCCCACGAGCATCACGTGCGGCGTGCGTTCCATCACCAGGCGCGCGACCTTCGCCGGATGCAGGTGGCGCCGCAGGCCGCAGGCGCTGCCGCACTGCGCGGGCGAGCGCATCACGCAGCCGTCCAGGCTGGCGCGACCCGACGCGTCCAGCAGCCCGCCCCAGCCGACGCTGTCGACGGCGGGATCCTCCTCGGCGACACGGCATGCCTCGAGCACCGCGTCCAGGGGGTCGCCCCCCGCGGCCAGCCCTGGCCAAGCCGAGGCGTTTCCGCGGGCCGAGAAGCTCCAGGTGGACGCGATGCAGGGGATGGTGGCGGAGGGGGACATTATCGGTGGGTGAGGCTACCGTCCGGCCCCGCCGCCGCGGAATCCTTGGCAAGGGCTGCATCAACGCCCGGTTCTCCTTTCGTAAGTCCTTCCAGCCGGATATCGTTTCGGCAGGAAGTGTCCCGACGCCCCCCGGCGCCTGGGCCCGACCGACGGCCAAGCGGACCTGCCGCCAAAGGTCCACGTCTCTTGTTTCGAGTCCAGCCTGCTGGCCGTGAGGCACTGATTCCAGAAGCCTCGGTGCCGACCGTGCCGGTCACGTCTTGGTTGGGACTCGTCCTCGCGGCCCATTCGCGGGCCGTAGAAAGGTGGACGGCATGAACCGTCTCAAGAAGGGCTTCACGATCGTCGAGCTGCTGGTGGTCGTCGCGATCATCGCGCTGCTCATCGCGATCCTGCTGCCTGCCATCGGCAAGGCCCGTGATGCCGCGCTCATCACGCAGAGCCAGGGCAACCTGCGCAACCTGGTGTCGGCGAACGCCGCGTACGGCGCGGACTACAACGACCGCCAGTACACCGCGATCCCCGACGACCTGGGCCTGTACGGCGCGTGCCAGGCCGCGTGCGGCACCTACGTCGCACGCCAGTGCATCAACGGCACCATCCTGGGCTGGGACAGCGGCGGCGGCCTCTGGGGCTACTGGATCCGCGGCACCCCGCAGCGCTGCGCGGGCTACCCGGGCAACTGCGGCAACTTCACCGTGCTGCTGCCTTGCGACTACTGGGGCGACTTCTTCGGTTCGTGGCGCCTCGCCAACTGCAAGAACTTCAACAGCTACGTGAACGGCCGCTACTACGACCCGGTCTTCTGGGCGCCGAAGGACAAGTTCACGCTGGAGAACATCCAGAAGTACTTCTCGCAGCCCGTCGAGTTCAACTACGACGGCACGACCATCGAGTTCCCGACGTACTGCTGGAGCCCGGCGGCCATGTGGGCCCCGGACGTCCTGCGCGACAAGGCCCCGCCCTCGCTCGACCCGAGCTGCGGTGCGCTCACCAACTGCGCCCCGATCTGCCCCGGCCTGGGCACCTGCCCCGGCCCCGGCGGGTTCAAGAGCCCGACCGTCGGCTCTTCGACCTACCCGTCGCTGAAGACCCGCATGATCGAGCACCAGTGGCTGCAGAACAGGGAGGGTGCCGACACCAACCCCGCGTTCAGCACGCCGACCCCCTGGTACTTCAACCAGGGCTACAACAGCACGCCGGCCACGATGTTCTTCGACGGCCACATCCAGATGCTCGGCATCGACGTGGTCCAGCGGTCGAACGACCTCTGGAACGTCCAGAACCCGAACAGCTGCGGCCTGTGGCTGCGCGGCGCCCGTGGCGGCAACGGCTACTACCAGGAGGCTGCGTACGACATGCTCGCCGCCGGTCCGCGTGGAACCAGCTTCCACGTGCTGACGACGAACGGCATCCTGGGCCGTGACGTGATGAACACCGGCGACTGACGACGGGCGCGGCCTGCCGCGCACGGAGCGATCGCCGCAATCTGCCTGAATCTTCCGCGAGAGCCGTCCGATGGGCGGCTCTCGCGCGTTTTTCACGGTGGATTCCCCGCTGCATCTACACTCGTCTCCCTGACGGAAACCCACCGATGAAGACCAACGCCCCGACATTCGCCGCCCTGCTCCCCACCGCCATCCTTGCCGCCGTGCTGGCGGCGCCCGCCGTCGCGCAGGACGCACCGGCCCCCGTCGTGCCGCCCAAGGGCGATTCGCCCGCGGCCGAGCCCGCGAAGGCCGGCAAGGCCGACAAGGCCGACAGGGCGAAGGCGGCGCCCGATGGCCCGAAGGTGATCGAGGGCCCGGTCAACGTCTACACGTGGGCACCCGACGAGGACGCGCAGGCAGTGTCCGCCGACAGGCTGAACATGCGCAAGGTGTTCGAGGAGTGGGGCCCTGTGGCCACGCAGTGGCACCAGCACGTGCAGACGCTCGCGAACCCCTGGTTCGAGGGCCGCGCGCCCGGCAGCCGTGGCAGCGACCTGGCCGCCGAGTACGTCGAGTTCTGGCTGAAGCAGGCGGGGCTCGAGCCCGCGTTCCCGGTCGCCGGCGAGGACGGCGTGACGCCGAAGGACGGGCCGTGGAAGTCGCACCGCCAGCAGTTCGCGCTCACCGGCGGCGCGCCCAAGGTCGAGGAGGCGCAGATGAAGTTCGGCGACCGCGAGCTGGCGCAGGGCAAGGACTTCTCCGTCCTGGCCGTGTGCGGCAACGGTGAGGCCGAGGGCGAGGTGGTCTTCGTCGGCTACGGCATCGAGGAAGGCAAGGACGGCTACACCAGCTTCGGCAAGGACGACGACCTCAAGGGGAAGGTGGCGATGGTCCTGCGCTACGAGCCGCTGGACGACAAGGGCCGCTCCAGGTGGTCCGACCGCCGCTTCAGCGAGTACTCGGGCATGCTGCCGAAGATCGAGTCGCTGACCAAGCGCGGCGTCGCCGGCATCATCCTGGTGGCTCCCCCCGGTGCGCGCGACGGCAAGGAGCGCCTGGAGGACGTGAACAGCAGCAAGTGGGGTCGCCCGATCGACGTGCCCATGGTGCAGGTGACCGGCGACGTGGCCGAGCAGATCCTGAAGGCCGCGCGCCCCGCGGACGGCGGGCTGATGGAGTGGCGCCGCAAGGCCGACGAGGGCAAGGTCACGACCGTGGCGCTCGGTCCGAAGTCGAACGTCGAGATCGAGACGAAGCTCTCGACCGGCGGCACCCCGGCGCAGAACGTGGCCGGCGTCCTGCGCGGCCGCGGCAAGCTGGCCGACGAGTGGATCGTCGTCGGCGCGCACTACGACCACGTCGGCTTCGGCTACTTCGGCGCGAATCCCGCCAACGCGGGCAAGCTGCACCCCGGCGCGGACGACAACGCAAGCGGCACGTCGGCCATGCTGTGCATGGCGCAGTCGGCGGCGGACTTCTACGGATCGAAGGACGCGCCTGCCGACCTGCGCAGCGTGCTCTTCATCGGCTTCACCGCCGAGGAGAGCGGCCTGCGCGGCAGCCGCTGGTACGTCGAGCACCCGACCATCTCCGGCGAGAAGATCGACGCGATGATCAACATGGACATGGTCGGCCGCCTGCGCTCCGACGACCTGAGCGTCGGGGGCGTCGGCACGGCGAAGGGATTCATCGACGTGCTGCGCCCCGCATTCGAGCGCAGCAAGCTCACGATCCGCGCGGACCCGACGGGCCGCGGCCCCAGCGACCACGCCAGCTTCTACGGCGTCGGCGTGCCCGTGCTCTTCATCTACACCGGCAACCACTCCGAGTACCACACGCCGGAGGACAAGGCGTACACCGTGAATGCCCAGGGCGCCGCCAAGATCGTGGCGCTGGCGTCCGACATCGTGCGCACCCTTGCGGCGAGGCCGGAGAAGCTCGAGTTCCAGTCCACCGACGGCGCACGCACGTCCGACCGCGGCTATGCCAAGGTCCGCCTGGGCGTGATGCCCGCGATGGGCGGCGACGAGGACCGCCCGAAGGGCGCGCCCAAGGGCGGCGTGATGGTCGACAACGTCAGCGCCGACACCTCGGCCGCCGATGCCGGGATCAAGCGCGGCGACATCATCCTGTCGTGGAACGGCGAGGCCCTGGAGGGCGGCGCCGCCATGATGGGCAAGCTCCGCGACGCGAACGCCGGCGACAAGGTCAAGGTGAAGATCTGGCGCGAGGGCAAGGAGATGGAGATCGAGGTCACGCTGCGCGCGTCGAAGCCGCGCGAGTGACCGGGACCGGCCGGATCGGACCGGGCGCGGTCGGTGCGCTGTGCGCCCGGCCGCGCCCTGTCGTTCACGGCTGCAGCGCGATCCGGCGCGGCGCCTGCGCGGCCGCACGGGGGACGATGACGATCCCGTCGGGCACTGGCAGCACCAGCGACTGCCCGCCGTCGACCGTGACGCGCACCTTCGCCAGCCCGTCGGGCAGGCGGACGCGGATCTCGCGCCCGTCCGCCGCGCGCAGCTCGGCGCGCACCAGGCGGCCGTCCGACCACTCGATGTCCACCTCGACGGGGCCGCGGGCCACCATGCCCTCGACGTGTCCCTCGGGCCACGACGCTGGCAGCGCCGGCAGCAGGTCGATGCGGTGCAGCAGGTGGCCGGCGCTCCAGATGGCCACGTGGCTCTGCAGCAGCATCTCGCCGATGCCGGCGGCACCGCCGAAGTTGCCGTCGATCTGGAAGGGCGGATGGTCGTCGAAGAGGTTCGGCAGCGTGCTCTTCGAGAGCAGCGCGGCGACGTCGTTCCATGCGCGCTCGCCGTCGTGCAGGCGCGCCCAGAAATTGATCAGCCACGCGCGGCTCCAGCCCGTGTGGCCTCCGCCCGACGCCAGGCGCTTCTCCAGGCTCTTCCGCGCCGCGGCCGCCAGGTCCGGCGAACCGTCCGGCGTGATGAAGGACGCCGGGTGCAGCCCGTACAGGTGGCTCATGTGGCGGTGGCCTGGCTCGGTCTCGGCGAACGGGCGCGACCACTCCATCAGGCGTCCGTCGGCGCCGATCGCCGGCATCGCGAGCCGCGGCAGCGCCTTCTCGGCCTCCACCGCGATCGGGTCGTCGGCGATGCCCAGCACGCGCGCGGCGTCCAGCAGGTTGGTCAGCAGGTCGCGCGCGATCCACTGGTCCATCGACGTGCCCATCGAGAGGTCCGCGTGCCGGCCGTCCGGCAGCGCGAAGGTGTTCTCGGGGCTGGTGCTGGGGCCGCTCACCAGCTTTCCGGTGGCGGGGTCGGTGGAGAGGTAGTCCAGCAGGAAGCGTGCTGCGCCGGCCATCGCGGGCCACGCGCGGTCGCGCAGGAACGCGCGGTCGCCGGTGAAGAGGTAGTGCTCCCATTCGTGGCGCACCAGCCACGCGCCGCCCAGCGGGTACATGCCCCACACGGTCTGGCCCTCGGGCGCGGTGACGGCCCAGGCGTCGGTGATGTGGTGCGCGCACCAGCCGCGCGCGCCGTAGAGGTCCTTCGCGGTGCGCGCGCCGCGCACCTGCAGGCGGTCGATCAGGTCCAGGAGCGGCAGCTCGGTCTCGGCCAGCGCGCCGGGGCCCGCCGGCCAGTAGTTCATCTGCACGTTGATGTTGGTGTGGAAGTCGGCGTTCCACGGCGCGCGGAAGTGCTCGTTCCAGATGCCCTGCAGGTTCGCGGGCAGGCTGCCCATCCGGCTGCTGCTGAGCAGCAGGTAGCGCGCGTACCGGAAGTAGAGCGCGACCAGCCCGTTGTCGCCCTTCGGCTGCGAGCGGAAGCGCTCCAGGCGACGGTCGGTGGGGAGCAGCGAGGGAAGCGTCGACGAATCGGCCGGCGGGCCGCCCAGTTCAAGCCTCACGCGGCCCATCGCGCGGGCGAACCACGACGTGGCGCGCTGGCGGAGCGATTCCCATCCCGTGGCGACGTTGCGCAGGTCGGCGTCGACGCGCGCGTCGGGGCTGCCGCCGCCGTAGGACGTGCGCGCGGCGACCGCCACGGTGAACGCGTGGGCGCCGCGGACCAGCACGTCGCCGCCGTCGACGGCCACGTCGCCGCCCTCGGTGCGGATCTCGGCGGTGCAGACGTAGCGCACGCCGCCCTGGCCCGTGTGGCCGATGAACGAGAGCCGCGCGCCCGTGCTGCCGGGCACCGCCGCACGGACGGGCACGTCGCCCTCGAAGGGCGCACGTGCCAGCGCGATTCGCATCTCGGGAAGCACGTCGCCCTCGGCGACGGCCGCGGTGCGGACCAGCAGCAGCTCGTCCGGTGCCGAGGCGATCGTCTCGCGCACGATGCCGGTGCCGCCCGTCGCGAACTCGGTGCGCGCGATGCCCGTGCCCAGGTCGAGCGAACGTCGGTAGCCGGTCACGGCGTCGGGGCGCGTGGCCAGCGAGATCGTCAGGTCGCCCAGCGTCTGGTGGCTGCGCGGCATCATCGGGCCGGGCAGCATGCAGTCGCGCTGGATGATCTCCTGCGCGGCGACCAGCTTTCCCTGCAGCGCCAGGTCGCGCGCGGCGCGCCAGCTGCCGGCGGCCTCGGGTGCGTTGCGGTCCTGGTCGTTGCCTTCCCAGACGGTCGCCTCGTTCAGCTGCAGGCGGTCGGCGTCCGGCGCGCCGAAGACCATCGCGCCCAGGCGGCCGTTGCCGACGGGCAGGGCCTCGACCCAGCGGCGCGCCGGTGCGGCGTACCACATGTCGGGCGGCGTGCCCGTGAGCGCGGCTGCGGGCTCCACCGCGGTGCGGCGCGTGCCGACCGGGATCGGCGCCAGGCGCGCGCGCAGGTCGGGATCCATCACCGGATCCAGCTTCGCGAGCCCCGGGTGGTCGCCGCGCGCGATCCACCACGTGCCCGAGAGGTCGATCGCCGTGCGCGGGCCGTTCAGCATGGGAGTGCGGCCGGGATCGCCCACGAGGCCGCCGTCGCGCCCGGAATCGTCCACCCGGACCGCGATGCGGTTGATGCCGGTCCGCAGCAGCGCACGCGGCACCGCGTAGGCACGCGATGCGTTCCAGCCCCGCGTGCGGCCGATCTCGGTGCCGTTCACGAACGCGACGTCGTCGTCGTCGATGCGGCCCAGCGAGAGCGAGAGGTCGTGCGCGCAGTCGTCGGCGGCCAGCGTGACCTCGCCGACGTACCACGCGATGCCGTCGGCGTCGGCGGGCAGGCCGTTGCCCTCCCACTTCCCGGGGACCTGCGTGGCGGCGAGCGTCACGCCCGCGACCACGGGCGCGGATGGACCGGCCTGCCCGATGGCGAGCGCGGCGAGCGTGACCGTTGCGGCGAGCGCGTTCCACATGGCGCCCCGTTATACGGGCGACGCGCGGACGCGGTGCGGCTGATCAGCCTTCCTGCTGGCGGTAGCGGCGGACGCACTCCTGCAGGTCGTGCAGGATGCGCATCTTGGCGTGGCGGATCGCGGCGGCGCTCATGCCGGTCTCGCGCTCCACGGCCTCGACGGGCATGCCCTTGATGCCGTACAGCTCGAAGGCCTGCATGGTGCGGGGCTGCACCTTCTGGCGGACCTCCTCCAGCGCACGGCGGAGCATGGTCTCGGCCCACTCGCGCTCCCAGCGCGCGTCCATCGGGTCGTCCGACGCGGGGTCGTGGTCGGGGGAGAGCTCCACCTGCTTCTTGCGGCGGCGCCAGCGGTCGCGCACGGCGTTGACCGTGATGCACTTCAGGTAGCCGCGGAAGCGGCCCTTCGAGGGGTCGTACTCGAAGTTGTCGTGCTTGCGGAAGAACCCCATGATGACGTCCTGCACCACGTCGTCGACCTCGCCC
>CANHFL010000039.1 GCA_947459855.1 Planctomycetaceae bacterium
GTCCCGCTCATCCACTGGATGCTGCTGGGATGGCTGCCGATCCCGCGGATGCGCACGACGAACGACCCCGCGACGAGCGCCGGCTGCGGCCAGTTCCTGCTTGTTCGGCGCGAGGCATGGCATGCCGCTGGGCGCCACGAGGCATTCAGGGACAGCATGCACGACGGCATCAAGCTGCCGCGGAACCTTCGCCGGGCCGGGCTGCATACGGACCTCTTCGACGGCACCGACGTGGTGAGCTGCCGCATGTACCGCGACGCGGGCCAGACGTGGCGCGGGTTCACGAAGAACGCGTATGAGGGGCTGGGATCGCCGGTCGTCCTGGGCGTCTTCACGTTCATCGAGGTCGTCGGCATCCTGCTGCCGTGGGTGTGGCTGCCGTGTGCGCTGTTGGTCGGCGGCGTGGGCACGGGTCCGATCGTGCTGGCGTGCTTCGCCATCCTGGCGCAGCTGGTGCAGCGCGCGTTGCTTGCGGCGCGATTCCGGCAGTCATGGCTGTGCGTGGCGCTGCACCCGCTCACGATCGCACTGCTGGTGGCGATCCAGTGGCGCAGCTGGTGGCTGCACCGGACGGGTCGCCGCGCGTGGAAGGGGCGGAGCACGCAACCCGGTTGACCGGGTTGACCGTGTGGACCTGGTGCATGCGCCCGATCCCGGTGGACATGCGTGCTTCGGGCGGGTGAACCCGGTCAACCGGGTTGCGTCTTACTCGCCCGGGATCGTCGTGATCACGCCGTCCCACGGGCTGCTGGCGCTCGCATAGAGCTTCTTGCCGATGCGTCCCGACCGCGCGCCGAACCAGCCCGCGTCGCAGGCCAGGCGCATCGCGTGCGCCATGTTCACCGCGTCGCGCGCGTGGGCGATGCCCGTGTTCAGCAGCACGCCGTCCGCACCCAGCTCCATGGCCACGGTCACGTCGCTGGGCGTCCCCACGCCGGCGTCGACGATGACCGGGAACGACGGATCGCCGCCGTGCTCCGGCGACTTCAGCAGGTCCAGGATGATGCGGATCGCCGCCGGGTTCGCGATGCCTCGGCCGGTGCCGATCGGGCTGCCGGCGGGCATCACGCTCGCCGCGCCGGCGTCGCGCAGGCGCGTCGCCATGATCGGGTCGTCGCTCGTGTAGCAGAGCACCGTGAAGCCGTCGGCGACCAGTTCCTTGCAGGCCTCGAGCGTGCCCACCGGGTCCGGAAGGAGCGTCTTGCGGTCGCCCAGCACCTCGAGCTTCACCCAGCCCGCGCCGGGGTTGCCGAGCTGCTCCAGGATCTCGCGGCCCAGGCGGCTGACGCGCACGGCGTCCTCGGCGCTGAAGCAGCCGGCCGTGTTGGGCAGGATGGTGATCCTGTCGAGCGGCAGGAAGTCCAGGATCGAGCGCCCCTCGGCGTCGACCAGGCGCTCGCGGCGCACGGCGACCGTCACGCAGTCCGCGCCGCTGGCGGCGACCGCGGCCTGCATCGTGGCGTAGTCCTTGTACTTCCCCGTGCCCACCACCAGGCGGCTGCGCAGCGTGAAGCCGCCGACCTTCAGGGCGGGGATCGCGGGTGTGGCGGGAGCGGGGGTCTGCAGGGTGGTCATGGCGGGTCCTGTCGGGGGTCCGTGGGTGCGCGGTTCAGCCGCCGCCGACGAGGGTGACGATCTCGACTCGGTCGTCGGCGCGCAGGGCATGCGCGGCGTGGCGCGCCTTGGGCACAAGCTGGGCATTCACCTCGACGGCGCACGGCGAGCGCTCCAGGCCGAGGGTGCGGACGAGGTCCGCGACCGTCGCCACGCCGGGGCAGTCCTTCGCTTCGCCGTTCACGGTCAGACGCATCCCGGCAGTGTAGGCGGAGGATGCGGGCGGGCTACCATCCGTGCGTGATCGCCGCCCCCGCGAATGCCGTCCGACGCCTGCTCCGCGCCGCCGTCCCCATGCTGGCGGCGCTGGCATTGGTCGGATTCGGCGGCTGCCGGAAGCCGAAGTACGACACGTCGACGCCGCAGAAGGCCGTCGAGGCGATGGAGTCCATGGTGCGCGACGGGCGACCCGAACTGCTCCCGACGCTGCTCTACGTGGAGCCGCGCGACGTCACCTACGCCGACGGCGTGACCGAGGCGAGCGCGATCGAGGACGTGAAGCGCAAGGCGGGCGACATGCTGGGCCAGCTCTGGCGCGTCTCGACCAAGATCAAGCGCCGCTACCCGCAGGACGTGGACGCGCTGCTGGCGCAGGGCGGCACCTGGGCCTCGGGGCAGGGCGGCGGCGACATCGTGGCGAAGATCATGGCCGACCCGTTCGGCTGGCTGGACGCGAACCGCGCGCGGCTGGAGGTCGAGGACCTGGGCGACGGCACCGCGGCATTCAACGTCGACGGCAAGCCGATCCTGGGTGGCGTGCTGACGATGGTCGAGACGAAGGACGGATGGCGCGTCACCTTCCCGGCGGAACTGGTCCGCCAGAGCGAGTACTTCCCCGACACGCGCGAGGAGTGGGCCGTGGTCGCGTTCCTGATGCTTGCCATCGAGAACGCGCTGACCGACTTCGAGAACGAGATCGACTCGGGGAAGTATGCGACGCTCCAGGCCGCCGGTGAACGGGCCGGGCGCCTGGTCGCCGAGAGCGCCGGCGCGCAGGCGATCATCTTCGTGATGATGCAGCGCAACCAGCCAGGCAAGGACCCGCCGAAGGGTTCGGGCGTCGGCGTGCCGATGGAGAGGTTCATGGGCCAGGCAGGGAACCAGATGCGCCGACGCGCGGAGCCGAAGGACTGATGCGGCGCGCGGACCTTCGGGCGGCGATGGTCCTGGCCGGGGCAATCGCGTGCTGTTCCGCTGCGGCGCCGGCCGCGCCTCCGGCCGCGGGTCTCGGCTACGGCCAGTGGATCCGCACCGTCGAGGGCCTGGACGACGTGCGCGCGGCCCTGATCGACGACGACGGCGCCGTCACGGCGCTGCTCGGCGCAGGCGGGGTCGTACGTGTATCGCCGGACGGTGCCCGCACGCAGGTCGTCGCAGGCGCGCCCGACGGGCCGGTGCTCGTGGGTGCCGCGATGGCGCGTGCGCCCGACGGGCGCCTGGCCGTGGTGGGCACCATCCGTGCCGCCGCGGACGGCGCCCCCGGCGGTGGCCTGCTGCTGGCCGCGCGCGGCGGTGCAGCCACGGGCGTGCCGCTGCTGCCGGACGACCGGCGCTCGCGGCCGGTCGGTGTGGCGTTCGATGGCGACCGGATCCTGGTGGCGGACGCCGGCACCCCGCGCGTGATCGTGTGCACGGCGGACGGCACCCCGAAGGCCGCGTGGAGCGTGCAGGCCAAGCCGCCCGCGGCGCTGCCGACGGTGCTCGGAGGCATCGCCGCGGCGAACGGCGTCGTTGCGGTGACCGACGTCGCGAACAACCTGGTGCTGCTGCTCAGCGCCGCCGACGGCACGCTCACGTCGCAGCACGGCGACCGCGGCGCGTTCCCGGGGATGTGGCAGTCACCCGCCGGCGTGGCGTGGGACGGTGCCGCGTTCCTGGTCACCGACACGCTCAACCACCGCGTGGTGCGGCTGGACCTGGCCGGCAAGGTGCTCGACCAGTGGGGCATGCACGCGGTCCGGCCTCGCGAGGGCAGCGGCAAGATCCATTACCCGGTGGATGCGAGCGCCAGCCCGGATGGCCGCCTTGCCGTGGTGGCCGAGCCGTTCGAGCGTCGTGCGCAGGTATTCGGCCACACGCCGCCGCCGGACCCGAAGAAGCCGCGGATGACGCCGCTTCCCGGGATCGACGGCGTGGCCAGCCACTTCAGCACCGGGCTCGCGGTGGACGGCAAGACGCTCCTGGTCTACGAGCCCGAGTCGGCGTCGGCGCTGATCTTCGACCTGCGCACGGACCCGCCGATCCACGTCACGACGTTCGGTGGCCCCGGGACGCGCGCGGGGCAGTTCGGGCAGGTGACCGCGATGTGCGTGGACGACGCGGCGAACCGGCTGTGGCTGGCGGACCCTCTGCGCGGCGTCCTGGGCGAGTGGACGCTCCTGCGCGACGGCACGGCGCCGCACTTCGACCCATTCATGGCCAAGCTCGTGCGCGAGGTGCCGCTGGCGCCGATGGGTGCCGCCGCCGCGGAACGCGACCGTGACGGCGCGGCGCTTCGGGGCGCGGAGCCGGCGACCGTGTGGCCGGTCGATCTCCGCCTGGCGCCGGGGGATTCGCTGGCGATGCTCGACGCGAACGGCCCGCGGATCGTGCTGATGGACCGATCGCTGCGCCTGCTTCCCACGACGCTTCCGTTGGATGCGGTGGTCGCCGATCCCACGCAGTTCGCGGTGATCGACCAGGGGGTCGCGGTCGTCGACTCGGCTCGGCGCAGCGTTGCGCTGGTGCAGGCGCCGTGGTCGGCGGGATTCGACGCCGGCCCTGGCCGGCGGGCGCGGAGCGTGCTGCGGCCGATCACGGGAGCCGTGCGTCCGTTCGGCATCGCGGCGATCCCGGGAGGCGAGCGCGGGCAGCCGAAGGCGATCGCGATTTCCGACGCCGGGGCTGACATCGTCACGGTCTTCGATCCGCTGACCTGGCAGGCACGGGCGACCGGTGGCTCGCACGGCTCCAAGCCCGGCGAGCTGTGGGAGCCGGGCGCGGTGGCGTGGAGCGCTGCCGACGGTCGCGTCGTCGTGGTCGACCACGGCAACCACCGCATCCAGACGTTCACGCCGGACGGTCTGTGGCAGTCGAGCTACGGCATCGGTCGACCCTACGTGCGACCCAAGGACCCGCAGGCAACCGGGCCCGTGGTGCCCGAGGGCAAGGCGCCGAGCGCCGACGGTGCGGCGGACACGCGCGCGCAGTTCCCGGCGCCGACGAAGGACGCCGACGGCTGGTGGCACGCCCGCAGCGCGGCCGGCACGCTCCAAGTGGCGTGGCGTATCGATGGCCCGAACGGTGTACCGCCCGTGCGCCAACCGTTCGCGATCGCGTTCCGCGTGTCGCGCGTCGCGGGTGGCACGCCCTTCGAGGGAGACCTGCGCGTCGACGCCGCGATGCCGCAGCACGGCCACGGGATGAACGTGGCGCCCACCGTGAAGTCGACCGGGCCCGGCGAGTTCCGCGCCGAGGGCATGCTCTTCCACATGCCCGGCTACTGGGAGCTGTACTTCGACGCCGTCGAGGCAGGGCGCCTGGAGCGCGCGCAGGGGACGGTGACGCTCGAATGACCGGCGTGCTCCTGGCGGTGTGCCTCCTGCTGCAGGCCGCGCCGGTGCCGACGGCGCCGGCTGGGCCGGCGGCGCCCGATGCTGTCGTCCGCCCGGCCGGTCCGGCCGCGGGCGGCTGGCTGACGGAGCAGCTTGCGGCGCGCGTGCGGCGCAACCCGCCGCTCGGGCCGGTGCCCGCCGACCCCACGAATCGCTGGGCCGACAGCGAGGCCGCCGCGCAGCTGGGGCACCGCATCTTCTTCGACGAGCGATTCTCGGCAAGCGGCCGCGTCGCGTGCTCCTCATGCCACGATCCCGCGCACGGCTTCAGCGATCCGCGCCCGCTGGCGAAGGGCGAGGGCTCCGGCACGCGTCACTCGATGCGCGTCCTGAACGTCGCGCACCAGCGCTGGTTCACGTGGGACGGGCGCGCGGACACGCTGTGGAGCCAGGCCGTGCAGCCGTTCGAGACCCCGCATGAGATGAACCTGCCGCGTGCGAAGGTCGTCGCCCGGGTGGCCGGCGACTCTGTCCTGCGTGACGCCTACCTCCGCGCGTTCGGGCAGGCCCCGCCGGCGGCGGATGCCGCGCCCGCGGCCGTCGACGCCGCGTTCGCGCAGATCGGCAAGGCGCTGGCCGCATACGAACGGAAGCTGGTGTCGGGCCCCTCCGCCTACGACCGTTGGTGGACCCGCCGCGCCGCCGGCGACCCGAAGGCGGACCAGGAGCTCACCGACGCGCAGCGCCGCGGCCTGGCGCTTTTCTTCGGGAAGGCGAATTGCTTCCAGTGCCACCACGGCGCGCTCTTTTCCGACGGCGAGTTCCACATGCTGGGCGTACCGCCGCGCGATGGCGGGCAGCCGACCGATGCCGGCCGGTACGCCGTCATCGAGCGCATCCGCAGCGACCCCTTCAACGCCGCCGGCCCGCACTCGGACGACCCCGACGGCGTTCAGGCGCACATCTCGGCGTCGCTCGTGCGCACGCCCGACCAGTGGGGCGAGTTCCGCACCCCCAGCCTGCGGAACGTGGCGCAGACCCCGCCCTACATGCACGCTGGACAGATGGCCACGCTGCCCGACGTGGTGCGCTTCTATTCGACGCTCGAGGGCGCGACCTCGCTGGACCACCACCGCGAGTCGGTGCTCACGAAGCTGGGGCTGTCCGCCTCGGACCAGGCCGATCTCGTGGCCTTCCTGGAGGCATTGACCGGTCCGCTGCCGGGCGCCCCGTGGGGCCGACCGCCCGGCTGAGAATTCCCCGGGGAAGCGCAACAGGGCCGCGGGCTTCCGGTAGGGTGCGTCGCATGGCTCCCTCGGTGATCGGTCGTCGTGGTGGTTCGCTCGCCTGCCTTGGCCTGGTGGCGGCTGCCTGCGCCATCGCCGCCGGGCCCGACGCCGTACCGGCGAAGTTCACCGAGACCGTTCCCGGCACCGCGATCACGTTCGACTGCGTGCCCGTGCCTGGCTGCGACGGCACGAAGCCGTTCTTCATGGCCACAGCCGAGGTGCCGTGGGAGCTCTTCGACGCGTTCATCTACCAGCTGGACAGGAAGAACGGCGCCAGCACGCCCGAATCCGACGCCGTGGTGCGCCCGACCAAGCCGTACGTCTCGGTCGACCGCGGCTTCGGCCACCAGGGCTGGCCGGCGATCAGCATGAGCTCGAAGGGCGCCGTGCAGTTCTGCGAGTGGCTCTCCAAGAAGACCGGCCGAACGTACCGCCTGCCCACCGTCGACGAATGGAAGTGCGCCGCGAGGAACTCCGGCGTCACCGCCGCGACCATGGCCGAGCACGCGTGGATGGACCCCGAGGCCAACGTCGCGACCCACAAGTGCGGCAGCAAGAAGGCGGACAAGCTGGGCGTCTTCGACCTCTGGGGCAACGCTGCGGAGTGGGTGACCGACGGCAAGGGCGGCTTCGCGATCCTGGGCGGCTCGTACCGCGAGGAGAAGATCGACCCCGCCGCGATGGAGCCGATCGCCGAGACCCCGGACTGGAACGAGAGCGATCCGCAGTTCCCGAAGAGCGTCTGGTGGCTGGTCGACGGCCCGTTCATCGGGATGCGCGTCGTGACCGCCGATGCGTCGCCTTCCTCCAAGCCCGCCGCGGCACCCGCCGCACCCACAACCCCGTCCACGCCCGCACCCGCGGCGCCGAAGCCCTGATCCGCGCGTCACGACGACCGCACGCCACGACCCGATCCGAGACCCGACCATGAGCACCGACCCGATCATCACCGATCCCACCCGCCGCACCTTCGTCGCGACCGGCGCCGCGCTCGGCGCCGCCGCGCTGGTCGCGCCCCGCGTGTGGGGCGCCGAGGGCGGCTCCGATA
>CANHFL010000040.1 GCA_947459855.1 Planctomycetaceae bacterium
AGATGCGCCGCGGCGCGTCCCCCGCGCAGGCCGCGCGCGCCGTGGTCGAGCGGATCGGGCGGGCGTACCGCATCGAGCCGCACCACCAGACCGCGTTCGTGGTGATGGGCACCGACGGTACCGTCGGCGCCGCCGCGCTCCGGACCGGCTTCCTGGTGGCGGTGCGCACACCGGCCGGCGAACGCCTGCTGCCCCCCGACTTCGTCCTGCGCGACGACTGAACCCCCGTGCGGCGCGGCGAATCCGCCCCGCCGCCGCACGCGAAAGGAGACCCCGTGAAGCTCTACACCCGAACCGGCGACGACGGCATGACCGGCCTCTTCAGCGGCGCGCGCGTCAGCAAGGACCACCCGCGCATCGACGCGTACGGGACCGTGGACGAGCTGAACTCCGTGCTCGGCCTGGTCCTCTGCTCGTGCGACCGGTCGCGCCCGTTCGAGGCGCGCCTGCACGCCATCGTGACCGCGATGCAGAGCCGGCTCTTCGACATCGGCGCCGACCTGGCCACGCCGGAGGGCGCGAAGCAGCAGGCGAAGATCCACCGCATCGACGACGCCGACGTCGCCGAGGCCGAGGGCTGGATCGACGAGGTCGACGGCGGCAACCCGGAGCTGCGCACGTTCGTGATGCCCGCGGGCAGCGAGCTGGCGTGCCGCCTGCACGTCGCGCGCACGGTGTGCCGACGCGCCGAGCGATCGATCATCTCGCTCACCAGCATCGAGCCGGTGGGCGACCCCCTGCTGCGCTACATGAACCGGCTGAGCGACCTGTTCTTCGCGATGGCGCGCCGGGCGAACCACGAGCGCGGCCACGCGGACGTGCCCTGGACGCCGAAGCCGCGAGCCTGACGCGCCGCGCGCACGGCGCTCACGCCTCGACGGTCCCGAACACGCGGTCGCCGGCGTCGCCCAGGCCCGGGCGGATGTAGGCGTTGCCGTCCAGCTCGCGGTCCAGCGCGCAGGTGAACACCATCACGTCGGGGTGCTCGTCGTGCACGCGCTTCACGCCCGCGGGCGCGGCCACCAGGCAGATCATCTGCACGTCGCGGCATCCCGCGTCCTTCAGGTAGCGGATCGCGGCGCATGCGCTGCCGCCGGTCGCCAGCATCGGGTCGATGACGATCGCGTAGCCCTCGCGCACGTCGTGCGGCAGCTTGGCGTAGTAGAAGACCGGGCGGTGCGTGGCCTCGTCGCGGCGGATGCCGATGTGTCCCACGCGCGCCTCGGGGAAGAGCTGCATCACGCCGTCGGTCATGCTGAGCCCGGCGCGCAGGATCGGCACCAGCGTCACGGGGCGGCTGAGCTGCCGGCACGTGGTGCGCTCGAGCGGCGTCTGCACCTCGACGGCGTGCGTGTCGAAGCGGCGCGAGACCTCGTACGTCATCAGGCCGGCGATCTCGTTCAGCAGGCGGCGGAAGTCGGCGGGCGGGGTGCGCACGTCGCGCACCACGCTCAGCTTGTGCTGGATCAGCGGGTGGTCGAAGACGCGGAGGTTGGCGAAGGCGTCGGAATGCGTGGGCATGGGGTCCCTCGCGGCGCAGCGTAGACTTGCCGCCCTGCCCGCGCGACGCGCGCCGGCACGCAAGCGTCCCCACAGGCCGACCCATGCAACACGAGACCCCCGCCGCCGCACGCCGCACGCACCTCCAGATCCTCGCCGCCGGCGTCCTGCTGGGCGCGGGCGCCGCGATCCTCGCGGGCAGCGCCGCCCCGCAGGCGGGCCAGGCCGGCGGCGCCGCCCCCGCCGCCGCGCCCGGCGGCCGCACCAGGCTGACCGAGGACCAGATCCAGTCCGAGACCAAGGCCGCGATGGAGGTGCTCAACCAGTTCGTCGGCCGATGGGACGTGAAGGGCGACGCGCTGGACGCCGACGGCAAGAGCGTCGGCACCTTCCAGGGCAGCGCGCACTACTCGTTCGTGATGTCGAACAACTTCCTGCAGGGCGAGATGACCCTGGTCAACGGCAACCAGGTGCTCGACTGGGTCGACTTCTTCGGCTACTCCCCGGGCCTGCGCAAGTACACGCACGTGATGATGACCGAGCTGGACAAGTCGATGGTCTACCAGCACGGCGAGTGGCTGAAGGACGCCGGCGCGATGGTCTTCGGCATGGCCGCGCCGCTGGACACGCCGAAGGGCACCCCGCGCAACGTCGGCCTGGAATACGGCTTCGACGGCAGGAACATCGCCCTGACGCTGACCATGCAGAGCGGCTCCAAGACGCCGCGCACGGTGCGCATGCTGCTGACGCCCTCCACGCAGCCCGCCGCGCCGACCGGCCCCGAGGGCCTGCCCACCGGCGCCGGCAACGTGCGGGTGGCCTACCAGCAGGGCGACCCGGCGCAGATGCGCGCGCAGATGCAGCAGGCGATCGGCCAGATGAGCGCCCAGAAGCAGGCCATGTCGCAGTACATCAACACCATGAACCAGGGCTGGGACGGACAGATGAACCAGCTGCTGGACTCGCACATGGACGACACGTTCCACGACTTCGACCGCGAACAGTTCCGCACCCAGCAGTGAACGGCGCGCGGCCCCGCCGCGCACGCAGGAGCCAACCATGGCAATCCCACGCCTCGCGATCATCGGACGGCCGAACGTCGGCAAGTCGAGCCTCTTCAACCGGCTCGCGGGCCGGCGCATCTCGATCGTCGATCCGACGCCGGGCGTGACGCGCGACCGCGTGACCACGGTGGTCGAGCTGGTGCCGCCGCCCGAGCACCGCGACGAGGATCCGCGCTGGGTCGAGCTGATGGACACGGGCGGCTACGGCGTCTACGTGGCCGAGGGCAAGACGCTGGACGATGCCGGCGCGGACCTGCGCGCGCTGACGCCGGACATCGAGCGCCAGATCCGCAGCGCCGCCGAGCAGGCCGACCTCATCCTCTTCGTCACCGACGCGCACGACGGCGTGGTGCCGCTGGACGACACCGTGGCCAAGCTGATGCGCAACGCCGGGCTGGCCGGCAAGGTCCTGCCCGTCGTCAACAAGGTGGACGACACGTCGTGGGAGGCCCACGCCCTGGAGATGGCGGCGCTCGGCTTCGGCCAGCCGCTCATGGTGAGCGCGGCCAGCGGCTGGGGCACGCGCCAGTTCGCCGAGGCGCTCTGGGAGCGCGTCGGCAAGGTGGACGCCGCCGAGAAGCCGGCCTCGCCCGAGATCCGGTTCGCGATCGTCGGCCGCCGCAACGCCGGCAAGAGCAGCATGGTGAACGCGCTGGCCGGCGAGCCGCGCGTCATCGTCAGCGAGATCGCCGGCACCACGCGCGATGCGGTCGACGTGCGCTTCGAGGTGGACGGGCACGTGCTGGTCGCGATCGACACCGCCGGCGTGCGCAAGCGCAAGAGCTGGGCGGACGACGTCGAGTACTACAGCAACCAGCGCACCGACGACGCCATCGCGCGCGCCGACGTGTGCGTGCTGATGCTGGACGCCACCGACAAGAGCACGCAGATCGAGAAGAAGCTCGCGTCGAAGCTGGAGGAGTCCTACAAGCCCACCGTGATCGCGGTGAACAAGTGGGACCTGGTGGCCGCGAAGCTGAAGCCCGAGGACTACATCGAGTACCTGACGCAGGAGTTCCCGGGGCTGGACTTCGCGCCGATCGTGTTCGTCAGCGCGAAGGAAGGCACGGGCCTGCGCGACATGCTGGGCCTGATCGCCAACCTCGACCGCCAGGCGAAGCACCGCGAGGGCACCGGCCGCGTCAACAGCGCGGTGCGCGAGATCCTGGAGTCGCGCGGCCCCAGCAGCAAGCTGGGCACGCGCGCCAAGGTCTTCTACGTGGCGCAGATCGACGTGCAGCCGCCGACGATCGCGATGGTGGTCAACAAGCCGTCGCTCTTCGAGGGCAGCTACGAGCGCTACTTCAAGAACCAGCTGCGCGAGCACCTGCCGTTCAGCGAGGTGCCGATCAAGCTGGTGTTCAGCGAGCGCAAGCGGATCCCGCGCTGAGCGACGTCACCGCGGCCTGATCGCCCACACCACCGCGCCCGCCGCCGCCGCGAGCGCGGCCACCGCGGCCACGGCCACCGAGGCCGCGGCGAACGCGTCCAGCCCGCGGATGCGGTAGGCGCTGCGCGCCAGCAGCGCCGACGCCACGAAGAACGCCGCGCCGTCGAAGACCAGTTTGAGCGCCGGGACGCCGACGGGCACCAGGTGCACCAGGTTGGCCATCGCCACGCAGGCGAACGCACGGCACGCCATGTCGACGGGCGAGCCCGCCGGCCGGCCGCGGACCAGCGCGATCGCCGCGAATCCCAGCATCCCGCAGGCGGTGCACAGGAGCACCCACACGACGTTCGCGCCGGCCGCGGAGAGCCGCTCGAGCACGTCGGGCGACGCCTGCCCGGCCATCCGGCTGGGGAAGAGGCCCGGCGCGCCGGCCAGGCACGCGACCGCCGTCGCCAGCAGCGCCGCGCCGCCGGCCGACGACCAGAAGCGCACGTCGCCCTCGGGGCAGAGCGGGCGGTCCTCGGCACGTGCGGAAGGCTCGGGCATCGCGTGCCATCGTAGCCGTGCGCGGGGTAATCTCGGCCGCACGATGGAGATCGCGCTGCACGACCGCCGACGATGCCCGGTCGGGCGCGTGCGGGTGGATCCCGCGGCGCGCCCGGTGCGCGTGAAGGTCATCGCCGACGACGGGACGCAGCACGACGCGTTCCTGGAATGGGAGCGCGCCGTCGACGATGCCGGCCAGCTGCGCGCGTGCGTCGCGTGCGGCTGCCAGCGGCTGTACCGACGCAAGACGCTGCCGCGCATGACGCCGTTCGTGCTGGTGCTGGCCGGCGCGGGCGTGGTGGCCGGCGCGCTGGGCTACAGCAGCCACCCGGTGGTGCTGGCGGCGCTGGTCGTGCTGCTGGCCCTGGACGTCGCCGTGCTCTTCGTCGCGCGCACGCAGCTGGTGTGCTACCGCTGCGGCACCTCGTACGCCGAACTGCGCGTCGCGCGCTACCACCGGGCGTGGGACGCGCGCACCGCGCAGGAGCCCGACGCGCGGCCCGAGGACGGCGCCGCGCAGGACGCTGCCCCGCCATGACCGCTGTCGCTACCATCGCACCCATGCCCCAGCCCCTGCACGCAGCGCCGAACCCCGGACACGCGTGGATGCGCGCGCTGGGCGGGCGGTTCGTCGTCTTCGACGGCCCGGACGGCAGCGGCAAGAGCACGCAGTTCCGGCGGTTCGCCGACGCCGCGCGCGCGGCCGGCACCGACGTCGTCGAGGTGCGCGAGCCGGGCGGCACGCCCATCGGCGAGAAGGTCCGCGACATCCTGCTGGACCCCGCCAACGCCGAGATGACCACGCGCGCCGAGATGCTGCTCTACATGGCCAGCCGCGCGCAGCTCTTCGAGCAGCGCATCGCGCCGGCGCTGGCGGCCGGTTCGCTGGTGCTGGCCGACCGCTTCGTCAGCAGCACCCTGGCCTACCAGGGCACCGCCGGCGGCATGGACGAGGCCGAGATCCTGGCTGTGGGCAAGGTCGCCACCGGCAACCGCTGGCCCGACCTGACGGTGGTCTTCGACGTCGCCACCGACGTGGCGATGCGCAGGCTCTCCCCGCTCCTCGACCGCATGGAGCAGAAGGGCGCCGACTTCCACGCCCGCGTCCGCGCGGGGTACCTGTCGCAGGCGCAGCGCTGGCCGGGCCGCTACGTCGTGGTGGATTCCTCGGTAGGTCCCGACGAAGTCACCGCTTCGCTGATGTCGCGCGTCCACGCGTGGTCGGCGGGCGCACCGGCCGTCCACCGCTGATCCGCATCGTGAAACGCGGCGCGGACATTTCCGCAACACGCGCGAGAAAGCGCGGGTTCCGCTTTCCCGCGCCGCAAGCCTGCGCATACTCGGCCCCCGAGCGTGGACAGGTGCGCGGGGCACCGCTCGAGACTCCGCAGATTGACGTGGGGACATGCAACGCACGACCGTGCGGCGCGACCGCCTGAGCCGATTCGTCGACCTGGCGCGCGTCTACCGTGGATGGAGCCGGCAGCAGCTGGCGACGCACCTTGGCCGGGACCTGTCGAAGATCGTGCCCGACAGCGGCAATCCGAAGCTCGACCTGGTGGTGGCGCTTGCCGAGGCGCTTGACTGGAACGTCGGCGACGTGGCCGAGTGCGTCTGGGACGGCCCTGGCGAGCCGGCCGCCGCCCCGGCGGCACCCGTGCCGGGCGGCGACGCCGCCGCGCACGACGCGCATGCGCTCGACGCGCACCGCGCCGGCGACTGGCGCGCGATGCTGGACGCGGCACGGTGCATGCTCGGGGCGGCGCGCGACGGCGCGACCCGCGCACGCGCCCTGAACCGCATGTCCGGCGCGCACGACGGCATGGGCCGCTACGTGCGCTCGCTGGAGTGCCTGCGCGAGGCGCTCGACGAGCGGCCGCTGCCCGCGGCGCTGCGCCTGATGCTGCACGTCAACCTCGCCAACGCGCACTACGCGCTGTGGAACGTCGTCGAGGCGCGCGCGACCGCCGGCGAGATCGTGGCGCGTTTCGAGGCCGTGCCGCCGGACGGCCGCCTGGAGCGCGTGGCGCAGGCGTTCGCCACGATGGTGCGCGGGCAGTGCGCGCGCCGCATGATGGAGCGCGAGCCCGAGCGCGCGCACGCCCACGCACGCGCGGCCAAGGCGGACCTGGTGCGCGCCGGCACGCTGCTGGGCACCCTGGCGCGCGAGTTCGGCGACGAAAGCTACGGCGGCGTCGCCAACACGTGCCGCGGTGCGCTGCTGGAGGTCGAGTGCGTGCTCGGCGAGCGCGACCCCGCCGACGCGGTGGCGACCATCACCGAGGCGCTCGGCAACGCCGAGGATCCGCTGATCGCCCCGCCCGGCGACTGGCTGGAGAGCTGGGGCTGGTGGGCGATCTTCGGGTGCAACGTCGCGATCCGCCACCTGGAGGATCCCGGGTTCCACCGTGCGATGGCCATCTTCACGAACAAGGCCGTGGAGATCGCCGACCGCCTGGGCAACTGGTCGCTGCGCGAACGCGCGTTCACGCTCGAGCACGTGCGCCGGCGGCGCCTGGCCCGCACCAGCGGCTTCGACGCCGAGTGGGTGCTGGACGAGGAGGACGTGCGGACGCTGGCAGGCACCATGGGGCGCTTCCCCGCGTTCCGCGACGTGGGCTGGCGCATCCTGGCGGAAGCCAAGGTGATCGAGCAGGGTTGATCGAAAGGACCCCCACATGCGACACACCACACCCGATTGCGAACGGAGCGCGGGCGCGCGGCTGCGCCCGCCGAACCTCCGCACCGCCCTGGCCGCGCTGGCCGGTGCGTGCGCGCTGCTGGCCGCCGCCGCACCCGCGTGCGCCGGCGGGAAGCAGGATGCGGCCGAGGACTCGAGGCTCTCATCCCGCCGGCATCGCTGGTGGATGGAAGGCTGGGCACACTCCATGCAGGAGCGATGCTTCATCGACTGGATGGACGGCCTGCTCGGTACCGGCACGTGGCGCCACTCGATGCAGGAGCGGGA
>CANHFL010000041.1 GCA_947459855.1 Planctomycetaceae bacterium
ATCCCGCGCGCCGGCACGTTGATGATGCGCGCGCACGCCACGTCGTCCGCCGGGTTCGCCACCAGGCGCAGGTACGCGACCAGGTCCTTCACTTCCTTGCGGTCGAAGAACGCCGTGCCGCGCACGATGCGGTACGGCACCTGGCGCTTGCGCAGCGCGTCCTCGATCACGCGGCTCAGCGCGTTCATGCGGTACAGCACCGCCATCTCGCGCCACGGCGTGCCGGCGGCGTTCGACTCGACGATCGCCTTCGCGACCTCGTCGGCCTCGGAGTGCTCGTCGGCGCAGCGCACCACGCGCACCTTGGCGCCGTCGCCCAGCGCGGTGTAGAGCGTGCGCGCCTTGCGGCGCTTGTTGTGGCGGATCAGCCCGTCCGCCGCGGCGACGATGTGCCCCGTCGAGCGGAAGTTCTCGCCCAGGCTCACCGTGTGCGCGCCGGGGAAGCACTCCTCGAACTCCAGGATGTTGCGGATGTCCGCGCCGCGCCAGCGGTAGATCGACTGGTCTGGGTCGCCGACCACGCAGATGTTGCGGTGGTCGCCGGCGATGCGCCGCGCGATCGCGAACTGCGCGCGGTTGGTGTCCTGGTACTCGTCGATCATCAGGTAGCGGTGCCGCGCCGAGGCCTGCGCGCGCAGCGCGTCGTTCGTCTCCAGCGCCAGCGCCACCTTCATCAGCAGGTCGTCGAAGTCGAGCGATTTCTGCCGCTGCAGGATGCGCTCGTACGCCGCGTAGGCCTTCGCCACCTGGCGCGAGCTGTAGTCGCCCGCGGTCTCGGCGAAGCGCTGCGCGTCGACCAGCTGGTTCTTCGCGTTGCTGATCTTGGCGTGCACCGCGGCAGGCTGGAAGTTCTTGTCGTCCAGGCCGGCCTCGGCGATGGCGGACTTGATGGCGCGGCGCTGGTCGTCGGTGTCCCAGATCACGAACGCGGGGTCGACGCCGCACTCGGCCGCGTGGCGCCGCAGGAACATCGCGCAGAACGCGTGGAAGGTGCTGACCACCAGCCCGCGGCGCCCGGGCAGGCCGGCGGGCAGCATCGACTCGACGCGCGCGCGCATCTCGCCGGCGGCCTTGTTGGTGAACGTCAGCGCCAGGATGTTCCACGGCGCCACGCCGTTGGCGATCAGGAACGCCACGCGGCGCGTGATCACGCGCGTCTTGCCGCTGCCGGGGCCCGCCAGCACCAGGAGCGGGCCCTCCACGTGCGCCACCGCCGTGCGCTGGTCGTCGGTCAGCCCCTCCAGGAGGGCCGCCGGGTCCAGGCGGACGGGGGGTTCGAACGGGGCGGATTCCTCCGCGGGTGGTGGTTCGGGGAACAGCAAGTCGCGCAAGCCTCCATGCGTCGCAACGCGTCCGGCGAGTCTAGAGAGACGCAGCCCGACAACCTGTCCACAGTCCGGTTTGGCTGTCGATTTGCCTTCACGGAACCCTAACCCCTCGGAATCACAGCACTTGCGTGGCGGCCTTTTGAAAGTCGATAAAAACGACGAAACCGACCCTTGCACCCACAATAGGTAGGGTTACCATTCGTCCCGCTTCGCTACACGTTGTGTGTGCAGTCCGAAGCGTGTCGTACCGAACAGATGCCGTACAACCGTCCGTTGTGCAAGTACTTACGTCGGGCCTCGTGGCCCGCAGCAAGGGGCAGAGACCGATGAGCATCCTGTGTGACACGCAGATCCGGCAGGCCGTGCGGATCGCCCCCTTCGCGGACAACGTGAAGCGCCCGGGCACCGTCTCGTACGGCGTGTCGAGCTACGGCTACGACGTGCGCGTCGGCACCCGCTTCAAGGTCTTCACCAACGCCACCAGCGGCGGGACGGCCATCGTCGACCCGAAGGCGTTCACCAACGACCTGTTCATCACCATCGACACCGCGGAGACCGGCAAGGACCACATCGTGATCCCGCCGAACAGCTTCGCGCTGGCCGAGACCGTGGAGACCATCGACGTCCCCCGCGACGTCCTGGCCATCTGCGTCGGCAAGAGTACGTACGCCCGCTGCGGCATCATCGTCAACGTCACGCCCCTCGAGCCCGAGTGGCGCGGCAAGGTCACCATCGAGATCAGCAACACCACCCCCCTGCCGGCCAAGATCTACGCGAACGAGGGCATCGCGCAGATGATCTTCCTGAAGGCCGACAGCGTCTGCGCGGTCAGCTACGCGGACAAGGGCGGCAAGTACCAGGACCAGGCCGGGCTCACCCTCCCGCGCGTCGACGGGCTCCCGTTCGGCGACGGCACCCCCAACAGTCACTGACCCACATCGACCCGGAACGGCGGCGCACGGAATTGCGCGCCGCCGCGCCGGAATGCATCACGCACCCCCGTTTCGGAAACATCGACACATGCGCATCGCACGCCGCTTCACCACCGCAGGCAAGGACGTCTTCAGCACCGTCGAGTGGACCACCCGCTCGAGCCGCATCAGCAACTCGGACGGCAGCACCGTCTTCGAGATGCACGACGCGCAGGTGCCGGCGACGTGGAGCCAGCTCGCCACCGACATCGTCGTCAGCAAGTACTTCCGCAAGGCCGGCGTCCCGCAGCTGACCGCCGACGGCAAGGTCCAGAAGGATGCGGCGGGCAAGCCGGTCATGGGCCCCGAGCGCAGCGTCAAGCAGGTGGTCCACCGCCTGGTGGGCTGCTGGCGCCACTGGGGCGAGAAGTTCGGCTACTTCAGCGCGAAGAAGGACGCGGACGCGTTCTACGACGAGCTGAGCCACATGCTGCTGAACCAGATGGCGGCGCCGAACAGCCCGCAGTGGTTCAACACGGGCCTCAACTTCGCCTACGGCATCAGCGGCCCCGCGCAGGGCCACTGGATCGCCGACCACAAGACCGGCAAGATCGGCCTGGCGAAGGACGCCTACACCCACCCGCAGCCGCACGCCTGCTTCATCCAGGCGGTCCGCGACGACCTGGTCGGCGAGGGCGGCATCATGGACCTGTGGACGCGCGAGGCGCGCCTCTTCAAGTACGGCTCGGGCACGGGCACGAACTTCTCCAACCTGCGCGGCGAGAACGAGCCGCTCTCGGGCGGCGGCCGCAGCTCGGGCCTGATGAGCTTCCTGAAGATCGGCGACCGCGCCGCGGGCGCGATCAAGTCCGGCGGCACCACGCGCCGCGCGGCCAAGATGGTCTGCCTGGACGTCGACCACCCGGACATCGAGAAGTTCGTCAACTGGAAGGTCCGCGAGGAGATCAAGGTCGCCGCGCTCGTCGAGGGCATGAAGCACCTGGCCCCGAACCAGCGCGAGATCGCCGACCAGCTGGGCCTGAAGCTCGACTACGACTTCAACGGCGAGGCCTACTACACCGTCAGCGGCCAGAACTCGAACAACTCGGTGCGCCTGTCCGACGCCTTCATGGAGGCGGTCGAGAAGGACGGCGAGTGGACGCTGGTCCGCCGCATCGACGGCAAGCCGGCGAAGAAGCTGCCGGCCCGCGAGCTGTGGCGCCAGATCAACGAGGCCGCCTGGCACTGCGCCGACCCCGGCGTGCAGTACGACAGCACCATCAACGCCTGGCACACCTGCCCCGAGGGCGGCCGCATCAACGCCAGCAACCCGTGCAGCGAGTACATGTTCCTCGACAACACGGCGTGCAACCTGGCGTCGATCAACCTGCTGAAGTTCTACGACCCCGAGACGCGCACCTTCGACATCGAGGGCTACGAGCACGCGATCAGCCTGTGGACCGTGGTGCTGGAGATCAGCGTGCTCATGGCGAGCTTCCCGTCCAAGGAGATCGCCGAGCTCAGCTGGAAGTACCGCACCCTGGGCCTGGGCTACGCCAACCTGGGCGCCATGCTCATGCAGGCGGGCATCCCCTACGACAGCGAGGAAGGCCGCGCGGTCTGCGGCACGCTCACGGCGATCCTGACCGGCCGTTCGTACGCGGCCAGCGCGGTCCTGGCGGCCGAGCACGGCCCCTTCGAGGGCTACAAGGCCAACAAGGAGCACATGCTCCGCGTGATCCGCAACCACCGCCGCGCCGCGGCCGGCGTGGCGCGCGACAGCGGCGAGTACGAGGACCTGCGCATCTCGCCGGTCCCGATCGACCACTCGGTCTTCAAGGACGGCCGCGTCAACATCGCGAACGCCGACGCGCTGCTCAGCCACGCGGTGACCTCGTGGGACGACGCGCTCGCCTTCGGCAAGAAGCACGGCTTCCGCAACGCGCAGGTCACCGTCATCGCGCCGACCGGCACGATCGGCCTGCTGATGGACTGCGACACGACGGGCGTCGAGCCCGACTTCGCGCTGACGAAGTTCAAGAAGCTGGCCGGCGGCGGCTACTTCAAGATCGCCAACCAGTCGCTGCGCCCGGCGCTCCGCGCGCTCGGCTACACGCCGGCGCAGGTGGACGAGATCGTCGCGCACGTCATGGGCACGCTCAGCCTCGAGGTGCCGATGCCGGAGATCGACGGCACCGTGCCCGCGCACGGCCGCACGTTCCGCGACTTCCTGGTCGAGAGCGGCTACACCGGCGACGAGGTCGTCCAGGTCGAGAACGGCCTGCCGACGTACTTCGAGATCGGCTTCGCGTTCAACGCCTGGAGCATGCCGGAGCGCATCCTGGCCAACCTGGGCGTCGACGTGGCCGCGGCCCGCAACGACCCCAAGTTCAGCGGCCTCCGCGCGCTGGGCCTGAACAAGGAGCAGATCGAGGCGCTGAACCGCCGCATCTGCGGCACGCAGACGATCGAGGGCGCCCCACACCTCAAGGACCGCCACCTGCCGGTCTTCGACTGCGCCAACCGCTGCGGCACCCTGGGCACGCGCTTCATCGCACCGGAGGGCCACATCCGCATGATGGCCGCCGCGCAGCCCTTCATCTCGGGCGCCATCAGCAAGACCATCAACCTGCCCAACGAGGCGGCGGTGTCCGAGATCGGCGCCTGCTACCGCCTGAGCTGGGAGCTGGGCCTGAAGGCGAACGCCCTCTACCGCGACGGATGCAAGCTGAGCCAGCCGCTCAGCACCAAGTCCGACGCCAGCGAGGAGCGCGAGGACGAGGACACCGAGGGCCTGTCGAAGGAGGCCACGGTGATCGAGCGCGTCGTCGAGGTCGAGCGCGTCGTCGAGCGCGTGGTCGACCGCGTCGTCGAGCGCCCGATGCGCCGCCGCCTGCCCGACACCCGCGAGTCGGTGACGCACAAGTTCAACGTCGCCGGCCACGAGGGCTACCTGATCGTCGGCCTGTACGACGACGGCAAGCCGGGCGAGCTGTTCATCACGATGGCGAAGGAAGGCTCCACGATCGGCGGCCTGATGGACTCGCTGGGCACGGCGATCAGCCTGGCCCTGCAGTACGGCGTGCCGGTCGAGAGCATCGTCACGAAGTTCGCGCACCAGCGCTTCGAGCCGATGGGGATGACCACCAACAGCGACATCCCCTTCGCGAAGAGCCTGGTCGACTACATCTTCCGGTGGCTGGGAATGCAGTTCATCCCCGGCTACCGCGAGCAGAACGCGCCGAAGCGCTCCAAGCCGGCCGAGCTGGCCGGCGCGCACGGCGACGGTGGCGCAGGAAGCGCCTCCGCAACCCAGCCCAAGGTCGTCAAGGAGGACGCATGGCACGCACGAAGCAGCGGATCGGCCACCTCGCCCGCGACGGACGCTCCGTCGGCAAGCGAGCCGGCAAGCGGCATCGCCCGGGCGAAGGACGACGTGAGCTCGATCCTGTCGAGCCGCGGCATCACCGAGGTCTCGGCCGCGTCGATCATCGACGGTTCGGATGGGGCCCAGAAGGCCGCACCGGAGCCGGTGGCCGTCGGCGAGGCTCGCGTGGCCGGGTCCGCGCTTGACCAGTCGAACGCCCAGATGATGGGCGACGCGCCGGCGTGCGACGTGTGCGGATCGATCACCGTGCGCAACGGCACCTGCTATCGCTGCCTGAACTGCGGCCAGTCGATGGGCTGCAGCTGACGGCAGCGCGGGACCTGCCGGCCCTGCGTCGCGCCACGGATTGGTGCGCGCAGGGCCGGCAACCCGGCAACGAGGACTCGTAGGAACGACAGAGACACCGAGGCACGCCCCGCACGACGCGCGGCGCGCCGCAGACCAAGGCAGACACATGGACCATGCGCCGGCGGGCGGACCTCCGACCCGCCCCCGGCGCGACAAATGACGCGATGGCGGCGCGTGCGGACGGATCGTCGGTCAGCGAGTGGATGGACCCTCCTTGCAGGCCGAATGAGCACGGACAACGCGCACTTCGGCCCCCTCTCCTGGGAACGGATGCCCCCCGACGCTCGGCGGACGAGGACTGCCTCGGCAGCCTGAATCCGACCGGCGCGCCAACCCGGAAGGGAGACCCAAGCCTGATGCCGCGCCCCATCGCGTCTCTACACCCCGCGCGTGCGCCCCTGCGGCGCGCGCCCTGCCCCCGCCGCGGAAGTGCCCACCTTCGCGGCGGGGGCGTTGTTTCCGGGGCCGCCCTACACTTGTCGATCCGATGACCAGCACCCGCCGCATGACCACGCTGTCCCGCGCCGGCGCCGCCGCGGCCCTTGCCGCCCTGCTGGCGGCCGGCTGCGCCACGACGCCCGAGGAAGCCTCGCTGAAGCGCCGCGACGCCATCGCCACGGCGCCCATCACGCACGTCGTGCTCATCGACCTGAAGGACCCCACGCGCACCGCCGAGCTGGTGGCCGACTGCGACCGCACGCTGCCCGGCATCGGCTCGGTGATCGCGTACTCCTGTGGCGTGCCCATGGTCTCCGATCGCGCGAACGTCGTGTCGGACTACGACGTGGGCCTGTCCGTGGGGTTCCGCTCGGAAGCCGACTACAAGGCGTACCTCGACGACCCGCAGCACCTGGGCCTGGTCGGCCGCTGGCGCGACGCGTGGAAGAGCATCAAGATCTACGACATCGTCTCCGGGGCCGCGCCGGTGGGAACCGTGATGCTGCCGCCTGCTCCGGCGAAGCCCGCCGTGCCGGCCGACGCGCCGGCCGCGGCGCCCGCGAACGACGCCGCCGCGCCCGCGGCGAGCCCGGCCAAGGCTCCGCCCCCCGCTCCGTCGTCGAACCCCACCCCGGCCCCGGCCCCGCGCACCTGACGGATACACTCGACCCATGGCCATCGAAACGACGCTCCAGCCTCGCCAGAAGTGGTGGAACCTGCTCTATGCGGTGTTCTGCGTGGTGATGGGCTTGTGGGGGGCCTACGACTACTGGGTCAAGCTCCCCCGCGATGCCCAGGCGCTTGCGGACTACACCGCCGCCGTCCGCCTGATCGAGGCGACCCCGAACCCCACCCCCGACCAGCGCCCGAAGCTGACCGAGGCACAGGCCACGATCGACGGCCTGCAGAAGACCTACGGCGGCGTCCCGCCGAGCGAAAGTTGGTACGACCGCCCCGTCCAGCTCTGGCTGTGGGTGATCTTCGGCGGCGTGCTCGGCACCCCGTTCTTCCTCTGGCAGTGGCTGGCGCCC
>CANHFL010000042.1 GCA_947459855.1 Planctomycetaceae bacterium
CACACCGCGATCGCGGGCAGCGGCGCACAGGCGACCACCGCGGCGGCCGCCAGGCTGGCGAGCCGGGATCGCGGGAGGGTGCCGGGGCGCGCGAGGCTCATGGGTACCGCTCAGCGCCGCTGGATCGGGTTCGCGCGCTCCAGCGGTGCGGCGAACGTCTTGCTGCGGATCTCGCACGTGTCGCGCTCGACGCGGGCATCCAGCGTGCGGTCGGTGACGCTGACCTGGTAGGTGCCCAGGTCGTCGCCGCAGACGGGCGACTCACGGCGCGTGGTCAGCTGCAGCGTCCCGGACTTCGGGTCGAACTCGAAGCTGCCGACGACCGGGCGCTGCTGGCCCTTCAGGACCATCGTGTAGAGGCCCGTCGCCGTGAACGAGACCATGGAGCCGTCCGACGCCACGCGCCAGCTGCCGAGCACGCTCGGCTCGGGGGCGTCGGACTTGGGCGTGGTCTCGCAGCCGGCGAGCGCCAGGAGCGGGAGCGCGATCGACGAGGCCGCGAGGAGCTGGGACGGACGACGCAGGAACGGCATGGCCATGCGCGCACGGTATCCGAACGGCGGCGCCCGCCCAGCACCTGTACGGCGTTCACCAGGCGGGGCGCGGCAGCCAGCGATCGCGATCCGCGGGCGGGCGGCCGCCGGCAGGCTCGTCGCACCGGGGACCGCGGACACTCGGGCCCGCGCCGGGCGCCCGTTCGCCCGCACCGTGCTCCCCTGCCGAGAGCAGCCGTTCATGCAGCCGCTTGCCGACACCGCCGCAGTCGACATCCAGTGGGTGCAGCGCATCGATGAACTCGGCCGCGCCGACCTCGGCAGGCAGGCAGCGCGTCGGTTCGTCCAGGATGCGGTAGTACAGGCGCGCGTAGAGGTCGCGGTCGGTCAGGTGGTCGGTGTGCACCAGGTACACGCCGGACGCGGCCAGTCCCTCGATCACCGTCCAGAGCTCGTCGTGCAGGTCGGCGTCCGCGGGCATCTCCTGCGGCGGGAGCGGGACGACTCCCTGCTCGAGCAGCATCGCCCGGCCCGTGGTCGGCGGCGCCATCTCGAAGTCGTGCACCATCGTCCAGTAGGCGCGGTCGGTGTCGGCGTCGCCGCGGTCCACCGCGGCGGCCACCCGACGGTCGATCGCCAGTGCGCGATCGCGCGCGAGCCCGGCGCGGCGCTCGCGGGCAGCCTGCGAGGCACGCTCGATCTCCGCGGCATTGTCCGGCACACGCACCTGCCGCCGACGCTGCACCGCCGCCCCGGCCGCACGCGCAGCCCGGTCTTCCCCGGTCGTTCCGAAGCACATGGGTTCCTCCGATCGTCTCCTTGCGACGCGGGGAATCTAGGAGCGCGCGGGCGCGCAACCGCCGCACGCGGCCCTTTTTCGCGAGCAGAAAATGGGTTCGGGATATCCCGAACCCAATTTCGCGGCTACGCCCAGTGCACGCGGACGTCCAGCGGCCCCGCGTGCGGTCGCGCCAGCGTGATCGCCACGCGCGCGTCCTCGCCGGGCAGCAGCGTCAGCAGGTTCGGCTCGCAGCGCACCCAGTCGGCGTGCGGCTCGATCCACAGGTCGCGCACCAGGCCGTTCGCACGGACGTGCACGGTCCAGTCGGCGCCGAAACCGCTGACGTTGGTCTCGACGCGCGCCGCGGCGGGCGCGCGCTCGACGTCGCGCCGCCACCACCACCACGCGCGGCGGCCGTCGACCTCGGCAAGCAGGCATTCGGCGCCGGGATCCGACGGCGCGCCGACCAGCCGCAGCGGGTCGATGCTCGCGTCCACCGCGTCGCCGGCGACGTCCACGCGGTCCTCGCCGCGCGCGATCGCGCGGCCGTCGATCCCGATGCGCATCACGCGCACGTGCGCGCGCCACGGGTCGCGCGAGTCGTTCACCAGCGCCACGCGCAGCGCCCGCTCGCCGTCCGCGCCGGCCGGGCCGAGCGGCTCGATCGTGGCCATGCGCACGGCCGCGCACTCGCGCAGCGCGTGCCAGAACGGCTTCGGCCTCAGCTTCACGTCCACCGCGCTCCAGCTGTGGCCGCTCCACACGTCGTTCCATTGCCAGAAGAGCGAACCCATCGAGCGCGGCCGGTTCGCGCGCAGCCACGCGATGCAGGTCCGCATCGCGCGCGCCTGCAGCAACTGCGCCTGGTACAGCCATTCGCCGAAGTCGCGCGCCGGGCGGAACCACTCGGCCAGGTACGGCGCGTACTGCGCGGCGTCGCCGCCCCACGCACGCTGGCGCGCGGCCAGCTCGGGGCTGTCCATCGTCAGCGCGCCGCGGCCGAGCGCTTCCTCGATCGTGCGCAGGTTGGGCGGGCTCTGGTGCCCGAACTCGCTGGTGAAGCGCGGCACCATCGTGCGGTACGCGTCGATCTTCAGGTCCCACGTGTGGCGGTCGCCGTGGTCGGGATCGTTCGCGTGGCGGTCGAGCGTCCCGCTCCACGGGCTCTCGGTCCAGTACGGGCGCGTCGGGTCGACCTCGCGGCAGGCGCGCGGCAGCAGGTCGGACCAGTACTGCCATCCCCACGACTGCCACGCCAGCACGTCCTCGTTGCCGCCGCACCACAGCACGACGCACGGGTGCGAGCTGAGCCGCGCCACCTGCTCGCGCGCCTCGCGCTCGACCAGTGCAGGCATCGGGTCGTCCTCGGGATAGCTCGCGCACGCGAACATGAAGTCCTGCCAGACCATCAGGCCAAGCTCGTCGCAGCGTTCGTAGAAGCGCTCGGGCTCGTAGATGCCGCCGCCCCAGACGCGCAGCATGTTCAGGTTCGCCTCGCAGGCAAGCTCGAGCAGCGCATCGGTGCGGCCGCCGTCCGGCGCCTCGGGGAAGAGCTGCGCGGGGATCCAGTTGGCGCCGACCACCGCCACGCGCTCGCCGTTCACGACGAACGCGAACCGCGAGCCGTGCGCGTCGGGCGCGGTGTCCAGCGCCACGCTGCGCAGGCCGATCCGCCGCCGCCACGCATGCAGCACGCCGGCCGAACTGCGCACGCCCTCGACCGCCAGCCGCACGCGCAGCCCGTGCAGGTGCTGCGCACCGCGGCCGCGCGGCCACCATCGCATCGGGCGCGGCACCTCGAGCGTGACGTTCGCGCGTCCGTCCGCCTCCAGCGGCGCGCTGCCCGTGATGCGCTCGCCGAGCGGCGTCTCGAGCTCCACCTCGGCCACCACCGGCAGGCCGCCGCGCGCCGCGCGCACCGCGTCCACGTGCACGGCGACCGTGGCGGACGCCTCGTCGCAGCGCAGCACCAGCGGGCGCACCGACTCGATGCGCGCCGCACGCCATGCCTCGATCCGCACGCTGCCGCCCAGGCCGCTCGTGGGCACGCGCGGCCCCCAGTCCCAGCCGAAGTTGCACGCGCTCTTGCGGACGAACGGGTACGGCGTCCAGTCGCCGTTCACCGGGCGCGGGCCAAGCTGCGCCTCCATCGAAAGCACGTACGGCACCGGCGCGCGCACCGCGACCGAGACCTCGTTGCGGCCCGGGCGCAGCGCCTCCTTCGCGTCGAACCGCTGCGTCGTGAACTGGTTCGCGGCGTTGCCCACGTGCACGCCGTTCACCTCGACGCGCGCGACCGTGTCGATCGACCCGAACACCAGCTCCACGCGCTCGGCCGCGAGCGTCTCCGCCGCCACCTCGAACGCACCGCGCCACGTCCAGTCCGCGTGCCCCACCCACGCCTGCCGCATCTCGCCGTCGCCGTGGTCGACGGGCGGGATCACGCCCGCGCGCTCCAGGTCCAGGTGCACGGCACCCGGCACCTGCGCGGGGAAGCGACGCCCCACGATCCCCGCGGGAGCATCGGGCGACGCGCACGCCGTGCACTCCACCGTCCACGCATCGGCAACCGGGAAGACGACCTGCATGCCGGGAACGCTACCGCGCGGGATGGGTCACCGCACCGTGCCGTCGTCCGCGGCATCCGCCCTGAATTCGCGCAGGTCGCGGCGCAGGCGGCGGTAGTCGCGGATGCCGCCGACGGTGAACCACACCATCACCACCGTGCTGGCGGCCAGGATGAACCACGACCATGCCTGCCAGAATCCGGACCAGGCCTCGTCGGTCACCGCGCGGCCGTCCGACTTGCGCCAGAGCAGCCAGGGCGTGCCCACGCAGAACAGCGCCGTGAAGAAGAGCGGCCACGAGAGCGTGATCCAAGCCACGAACCGGTCCCAGCCCCTGTACTGGCCGTCGAAGCCGATCTTCTCCCAGAACGTCCGCGGCGCCTCGTCGAGCGCCGCGTCGCCCTCGACGCGCCACTTGCCGCGGTGCAGCAGCCGGTCAAGGTCGAATCGCTTCACGCCGCCCATCAGGCTGAAGCCCACGTAGGCGGCACAGGACACCATCATCGCGATGAACGAGATGACCTGCCCGGTCAGGTTCGCGCGCGTCCACGCGCAGAAGTCGCCCCATGCGCGCAGGGGCGCCGCGGCGTCGGCCGCGCGCCACGCGTCGACCCACTCCTGCTTCGCGTTGGTCACCACCACGCCCAGGATGCAGAGCGTCATGCCCGCCAGCATGGCGCCCCACGCGCCGGCGGTCGTGCCCCAGCGCGTGTACAGGCCGCCGATGATGGCCGCCCCGCCGCCCGCGACGAAGATGCTGGCGCTCAGCGCCGCGAACATCGCGATGTAGATGCCCGGCTCGTACCACAGGCTGAAGAAGAACGCGAAGAGCGCCACGCCCAGCACCGCGGCCTTGAGCAGCAGGAGCTGCGCGCGGGGCGACATCGGCTTCTTCCTGAACGGCAGCACCACGTCCTGCACGAAGATCGACGCCCACGAGTGCAGGTACGCCTCGTCGGTGCTGATCGCGGCGCCCAACATCGCGGCGACGACCAGGCCCAGCAGGCCCGTCGGGAGCATCACGCCCAGCGCCAACGGCACGCGCATCTCGGCCTGCAGCGCCTCGGTGGGCTGCGCGGCGATCAGGTCCTTCAGCGGCGCGGCGGCGGCCGCATGCTCGGGGTGCGTAAGGAAGGCACGCACCGCCAGCGGGATCAGCACCGTCACCAGCATGAGCGTGCGGTAGCGCCAGCCGTTCAGCAGCTGGCCCATGCGCGCCTCGTGCGCGTCGCGCGCGGCGCTGTTGTAGCCCTGGTCCCCCTGCCACGCGCGGCACGCGTAGAACAGGATGAACGCGCTGATCAGCCAGTAGACGACGTTGAAGTTCTGCTCGTCCTGCAGGCCCAGCGGGTTCAGCATGCTCTTCCCTGCGGGCAGCATCATCATCGTCTGCTCCAGCTGCAGCCAGGGGAACTTGAGCATCACCCAATAGCAGACCGTCACGAAGGTGCAGAAGCAGAAGACTCCCTGGAAGAAGTCGGTGACCAGCACCGCCAGCATGCCGCCCGCGAAGACCAGGAACACCGCGAACGTCAGCAGGCCGATCATCATGGCGGGGAACGTGGGGAACGTCATGCCGAGCAGGCCGAATTGGTCCGGCATGCCCAGCATCGCGATGAAGAAGCGCGCCGTGACGCCGGGGAAGATCGCGTAGTTCAGGATGCCCGAGACGAACGCCACCAGCCCGCTGAAGATGCGGAAGCGCTTCGAGTAGCGCATCTCGAAGAACTGCGCCAGGGTCATCGCGCGCGTCTCGCGGAAGCGGTAGATGACCCAGCCCGTGATCGCCAGCAGGATGAGCGACGGTCCCTCCAGGTAGCCCCACCAGTACTGCGTGAATCCGACGTCGTACCCCAGCTGGAAGTACCAGACCAGCGTGATCACGCCGACCTGCGCCATGTTGTAGGACACGGTCAGCAGGTAGCGGCCCGCCAGGCGGTTCGCGCTCAGGAAGCCGCTGACGCTGGTGGCGTGGCGGCGCATGCTCCAGGCGGAGCCGGCCAGCGCCGCCAGGAACGCCGCCACGATGACCCAGTCCAGGACCTGCATCCGCGTCAGGCTACGGGCGCGCCGACTTCCGCGCGGAGCGTCACGATCTGGAACGGCCGCACCGCGAATGTCGTGGTGCCGGACGCAGGGTCGTGCGCGAAGCCTGCGAGCTCGGCAGGCCGTTCGAAGAGGTCGGCGGGGAAGACCTCCGACACGGGGAAGCCCCAGCGGACGGTCACCGCGCCGGCGCCGCCGCGCACCTCGACCACGCGCAGCGCGACGCCGCCCGCGACCTCGGCCGGCTTGAGCGCCGCGATCTCCACGTGCGCCGCGCCTGCGGCATCGACGCGCACGGCCTGCCAGCCGTCGCGCAGCGCGCCCGCGCCGCCCGCCCCGCCGCCGCGCACCACCGCGCCAACGAGCGGGTGGTTCAGCTGCTCGGCCTGCGCGTCGACCCCGGCCGCGCGCCAGCACCCGTGGTGCGCCATCACCGAGTACGTGAAGCGGTGGTGCCCGCGGTCCGCGGTCGGGTCGGGGAAGTTCGGCGCCTTCAGCAGGCTCAGGCCCAGCGTGCCGTGCTTGGCGCTGCGGCCGAACTTGCCGTCGTCCAGCACCGCGACGCCCAGTCCGGGCTCGCTCAGGTCCATCCAGTTGTGGCCCGGCACCTCGAACTGCGCGCGCTCCCACGTGGTGTTGTCGTGCGTCGCGCGCTCGATGTGCCCGAACTGGATGCCGAACGTCGCGCGACGCGCACGCACGCCGCACGGGAAGAGCGTGCGCAGGAGCACCTGCTCCTCGTGCCACTCCACGTCGGTGACGATGTCGAGCCGCGGCGATCCCGCCACCAGCCGGTAGCGCTGCACAATGCGGCTCGCCTTGCCCAGCGCGCGCTCGACCACGATCTCGGCGGCCAGCGGGCCGGAGCGCTCGACCGTGATGCGCGCGGCCGGCGTCATGACGCGCGTGACCTGCTCCTGGTAGTCGCGGTCGATGTCCCATGCCTCCCAGCGGCGCGGGCGGTCGACGTAGAGCGCCAACTGGTTCATCGGGAGCGGGGCGCCGTGCGCGTCGCACGCGTTCGCCAGGCGCCCGTCGTCGGCGCGGCGCAGCTCGGAAATGCGGCCGGCGTCGTCGATCGTCGCGCTCAGGAAGCTGTTGCGCAGGGTGCGCCCGCCCTCCACGCGCGCGGCGTCGCGCGCCTCGGGGACCGGTGCCTTCGCGGGCTCGATCACCTGGATGCCGAGCGCCGGCACGCGCACGGCCATGACCTTGCCGTCCTCGGTCGCCAGCACGCCGGACTGCGGGGTGCTGGCGGGGTTGAAGACGACCAGGCGGTCGGCGCCGGAGGCCGCCGCGCCGCCCGCCACGCGCTCCGCCAGCCACGCCATGCCGCGCTGGATCGCACGCATCGCGTCGGCGCGCACGGCGTCCATCTGCACGCGCGCGTCGTGGTAGACCTCCTTGATGCTGCTGCCCGGAAGGATGTCGTGGAACTGGTTCAGGAGCACCGTCTTCCACGTCGCGTCGAGCGCGGCGCGCAGCTCCTCGGCCGCGCGCGCGTCACCCTCGCACCCGGCGCGCGCGCAGGCCAGCGCCTCGGCCAGCCGCAGC
>CANHFL010000043.1 GCA_947459855.1 Planctomycetaceae bacterium
GATGGTCAAGAAGGGCGACACGGTCGTCTTCGGCAAGTACGCCGGCACCGAGGTCGAGATCAAGAACGTCAAGCACATCATCGTCCGCGAGAGCGAGCTCCTCGGCATCGTCGAGGGCTGATCGCGCCGCACGCAGACGCACCGCGCGCCGGACGGCGCGCCCAGCAGCAAGGATCCACATGGGCAGCACCAAGCAGATGAAGTTCACCCCGAACGCGCAGGCCGAGCTCAAGAAGGGCGTCGACGCCATCGCGCAGGCGGTCGCCGTGACGATGGGCCCGACCGGCCGCAACGTCGTCATCGAGAAGGGCTTCGGCAGCCCGCACGTCACCAAGGACGGCGTGACCGTCGCGAAGGAGGTCGAGCTCACCGACCCGTTCGCGAACATGGGCGCGCGCATGGTCCAGCAGGTGGCGAAGAAGACGGCCGACGTGGCCGGCGACGGCACCACCGCCGCCACCGTGCTCGCCGCGGCCATCTTCAACGGCGGCCTGCGGTTCATCGCGGGCGGCGCCAACGCCGTGGCCGTGCAGCGCGGCATCAACGACGCGGCCGAGGTGGCCTGCGACGCGATCCGCGGCAGCGCCAAGAAGTGCGCCGGCAAGTCCGACCTGGTCAAGGTCGCGACCGTCAGCGCCAACCACGACCAGGCCATGGGCGAGCTCATCGCCGAGGCCATCCACCGCGTCGGCCACGACGGCGTGGTCGAGGTCGAGGAGGCCAAGGGCTACGAGACGACGCTCGACTACGTCGAGGGCATGTCCTTCGACAAGGGCTACATCTCGCCCTACTTCATGACCGACCCGAAGAAGGCCGAGTGCGTCATGGAGAACCCGTACATCCTGCTGTACGAGAAGAAGATCGGCACGCTCACCGACCTCTTGCCCCTCCTCAACAAGGTCGCGACCGCCGGCAAGCCGCTGGTGATCGTCGCCGAGGAGGTCGAGAACGAGGCCCTGGCCGCGCTGGTGGTCAACAAGCTGCGCGGCGTGCTGAACGTCTGCGCCGTCAAGGCCCCGGGCTTCGGCGAGCGCCGCACCGCGATGATGGAGGACCTGGCCGTCCTGACCGCCGGCACGTTCTTCGCCACCGACAAGGGCCGTTCGCTGGAGTCGGTCGAGCTCACCGAGCTGGGCCGCGCCCGCAAGGTCGTCGTCAACAAGGACGAGACCGTGGTCGTCGAGGGCGCCGGCAAGAAGAAGGACATCGAGGCCCGTATCGCGCAGATCAAGGCCAACCACGAGCGCTCGACCAGCGACTACGACAAGGAGAAGCTGGCGGAGCGCATGGCGAAGCTCGGCGGCGGCGTGGCGATCGTCAACGTCGGCGGCGCCACCGAGGTCGAGATGAAGGAGCGCAAGGACCGCGTCGACGACGCGCTCCACGCGACCCGCGCGGCCGCCAAGGAGGGCTACGTGCCCGGCGGCGGCGTGAGCTTCCTCCGCGCCTCCGAGGCCGTCCTGGCCGCGCGCGGCAAGGCGAAGGGCGACGAGCGCTTCGGCTTCGACATCGTCGCCGAGGCGCTGCGCGCGCCGACGCGCCAGATCTCGCAGAACTCCGGCGTCGACGGCGACCTGGTGTGCGAGAAGGTGCTCGAGGGCAAGGGCTCCTTCGGCTACAACGCCGCGACGGGCGAGTACGAGGACCTGGTGAAGGCCGGCATCATCGACCCGGCGCTGGTCTCCACGACCGCGCTGACGAACGCCGCCAGCGTCGCCGGCCTCATGCTCACGACCGACGTCCTGGTCACCGAGCTGAAGGAAGAGACCGAGCCGGTCGCCGGCGCGATCAGCTGACCACTGCCCCCACGTCCCGAGGCCGGCTGCGCGTGCGCGACCCGCACGCGCACCGGCCTCGGGTTCTTCGAGCGAACGCACCCCGGAGCGATCCGTGAGCACCTCGGCCGACTACTACGAGATCCTGGGCGTCGCGCGCGACGCGAACGGCGACGAGATCAAGCGCTCCTACCGACGCCTGGCTATCAAGTGGCACCCGGACCAGAACCCGGGGAACGCCGAGGCCGAGGCGAAGTTCAAGGAGTGCGCCGAGGCCTACGAGGTGCTGAGCGACCCCGAGCGCCGGCAGATGTACGACCAGTACGGCCACGCGGGCCTGCGCGGGCGGCCGGCGCACGACTTCCGCACGATGGACCCGTCGGACATCTTCTCGATGTTCACCGACATCTTCGGCGGCCAGCCCGGCGGCGGCCGCCAGCGGCGGGGCCCCGCGCGCGGCTACGACCTGGAGACCGAGGTCGAGATCACGCTGCGCGAGGTCGTCGACGGCTGCGAGCGCGAGGTCGCGTTCAAGCGCGCCGAGGTCTGCGGCACCTGCAAGGGCAACGGCGCCAAGCCGGGCACCAGGCCGGTCGCCTGCCCCACCTGCGGCGGCCAGGGCCAGGTGCAGCAGCAGGGCCTGGGCGGGCTCTTCCGAATGGTCACCACGTGCCCCTCCTGCCAGGGGCGGCGCACCGTGGTGAAGGACAAGTGCGCGGAATGCCGCGGCAGCGGGCGCGGCGCCGTGCAGCGCAAGCTGAAGGTGCGCATCCCGAAGGGCATCGCCGACGGCCAGGTCGTCCGCGTCCAGGGCGAGGGCGAGCCGCCCAGCGCCAACGAGAGCCCCGACGGCACCGGCATCCGCGGCGACCTGCACATCGTGGTCCGCGTCGAGGAGGACGAGCGCTTCGAGCGCGACGGCATCGACCTGCTGACCACGCTCGACATCTCGTTCGCCACGGCCGCGCTCGGCGGCACGGCGGTCGTGCAGACGATCGACGGCGAGAGCGAGACCGACCTCTCGCCGGGCACGCAGCACGGCGAGCTCTTCCGCCTGACCGGCAAGGGCGTGCCCGAACTCGGCGGCCCGGGCCGCGGCGACCTGATCGTGGCCGTGCGCGTGCAGGTGCCGACCAAGCTCACCGCGCGGCAGCGCGACCTCATCCAGCAGCTGAAGGCCACCGAGGAACCGGCCAAGCCCGCCAAGGACGGGGAAGGGTCCCCCAAGGGCAAGGGCGGCAAGGACGGCCGAAAGCGCGGCGGGTTCTGGGGCAAGATGAAGGAGACCTTCGGCGAGTGAGCCCGGCTAGGCTTCCCGCGCGCAGGACGGACCGACCCATGACGAACCACCACCACAAGCCACAGGGCCACCATCACGGCGCACCCGAGACTGCGGACGAGGCCCGCCAGCGTGCCGAGGCGTGCTCGCACGCCGAGCCGCATGTCGACGACCGCGCGCCCGAGTCCGAGGAGGCACGCGACATGATCCTGTGCCTGGAGAAGCGCGTGGCCGAGCTGGAGTCCGAGCGCGACGCCGCGAAGGACCAGGCGCTGCGCGCGATGGCCGACTTCCAGAACTACCAGCGCCGTGCCAACGCCGAGGAACCCCGCCTGCGCGCGGCGGGCGTCGGCAGCGTGGTGCGCCACGTGATCCCGGTGCTCGACAACTTCGACCTTGCGCTGGCACATGACCCGTCCAAGATGACGGTCGCGGGCGCGGTCGACGGCCTGCGCATGGTCCGGGGCGAACTGCTGCGCGCCCTCGAGAAGGCCGGCGTCGACCTGCTGCAGCCGAAGCCAGGCGACGCGTTCGACCCGCACCAGCACGAGGCGATCATGCAGGCCCCTGCGGCGGGCGTGTCGACCGGCCACGTCAGCAACACGCTGCAGTGCGGCTACCGCCTGGGCGACACCGTGCTGCGGCCGGCCAAGGTCGCGGTCGCGCCCTGACGAGCGGCGGCAGGCCCACGCGGAGCGGAGCACGCCGATGCCCACCTACGAGTACGAGTGCACGAAGTGCGGGCACGGCTGGGAGCTGTTCCAGTCGATAAAGGCCGAGCCGGAGCGCAGCTGCCCGAAGTGCCGCAAGCGCACGGCGATGCGCAAGATCGGGATCGGCGCCGGGATCCTGACGGGCGGGCGCGGCGGCGATGCCGAGCCGGCGGCGACGGGCACTGCCACCGACACCGCGAAGCCCGCCGCCGATGCGGGAACCACGGCGGGGAAGTCCGATGCCGCCGCGGCACCGGCAGCCGGCGCGAAGCCGGCGGCGGCCCCAGCCCCGGCAGGCGACGGCAAGGTGAACGCCACCCACCCCGCGCGCGAGGGCCGCGGCGCCGGAAACCTCCGCGACGCGATCGCTCGGCAGCGGAAGCAGGCCACCGTGCGCGCGAAGCCCGCCCGCGGGCGCAAGGGGAAGTGACCGCCCGCGCCTGCCTGTAGGCTTGCGCCGTGACTCTCCGCTTCATCCAGCGCATCGAGGACCACCTCGCCTACGACAACTACCGCCCCGTCGACACCGACGAGCTGCGCAAGATGCTGCGCGTCCCCGAGGACGACGAGGACGAGTTCCTGCAGGCGATCGAGCTGATGTCGAGCGAGGGCCGCGTCGAGGTCGGCGGCGACGGCAAGGTGCGCCTGCCGAAGTTCGCCGACGAGGCCGAGGGCCGCATCAAGATCAACCCGCGCGGCTTCGGCTTCCTGGTGCCGGACCACCCGCGCCGCGAGGGCGACCTGTACATCCCGGCCGGGCAGACGGCCGACGCACTGAACGGCGACCGCGTCCGCGTGCGCGTCTTCCGGAAGGGCGGAGGCTTCGCGGGCGGCCGGGGCAAGGGCGTCCCCGACGGCCCAACGGGGCGCGTGGTCGAGGTGCTCGAACGAGGGCAGTCGCGCTTCGCAGGCACGCTGACCAAGGACGGCCGCGAGTGGTTCGTGGTGCCGGACGGCCGCGCGCTGCGGGACCCCGTGGTGGTGCGCGACCCGGGTGCCAAGGGCGCGAAGGCCGGCGACAAGGTCGTCATCGAGATCATCACGTACCCGACCGACCTGGACTACGCGGAGGGCGTGATCCTGGAGGTCCTGGGCGAGGCCGGCCGCCCGGACGTCGAGACCCGCGCCGTCATCGACGTGCACAACCTGAAGCAGGGCTTCGACGACGCGTCGCTGGACGAGGCGCGAGACGCGACCCGGCGCTTCGACCGTGAATCGGAGGGCCCATGGGAGGACCGCGAGGACCTCACCGCGGCGCTCATCTTCACGATCGACCCGCCCGACGCGCGCGACTTCGACGACGCCATCAGCATCCGCCACGACGCCGCGCGCGACGAGTGGGAGCTCGGCGTGCACATCGCCGACGTCGCGCACTGGGTCAAGCCCGGAAGCGCGCTCGACGAGGGCGCCAAGGCCCGCGGCAACAGCGTCTACCTGCCTCGCCTGGTGATCCCGATGCTGCCGGAGAGCCTCTCGAACGGCATCTGCAGCCTCCAGGAGGGCGTGAACCGGTTCACCAAGAGCGTGTTCATCACCTTCGACGGCAAGGGGCGCCCCGTGCACCACCGCCTGTCGAGCACCGTGATCCGCAGCCGCAAGCGCTTCACGTACATCGAGGCGCAGGGCGTGATCGACGGCGACATGGGCCGGGCGCGCGAGCACGCGAAGACCGAGACCGCCTACGACAACGAGCTGGTGGACGCGCTGCGCCTCTCCAACCGCCTGGCCACGGTCCTGCGCGAGCGCCGCCGCGCGGACGGCATGATCAGCCTGAACCTCCCCGAGGTCGACCTGACCTTCAGCGAGGACGGCCACGTCACCGGCGTCGAGCGCGAGGACACCAGCTTCACCCACACGCTGATCGAGATGTTCATGGTCGAGGCGAACGAGGCGCTCGCGCGAACGTTCAGCGACCTGCAGGTCCCGCTGCTCCGCCGCATCCACCCGGAGCCCACGTTCGGCGACCTGGAGACGCTGCGCACGTTCGCGCGCATCGCCAAGTACCGCCTTCCCGAGGAGCCCACGCGCCGCGACCTGCAGGCGCTGCTGCAGGCAACCGCCGAGGGCGAGAGCGCGCGCGCCATCCACTTCGCGGTGCTGCGCACGCTGTCGAAGGCGACCTACTCGCCCGCGCTGGTCGGCCACTACGCGCTGGCCAGCGACCACTACGCGCACTTCACCAGCCCGATCCGCCGCTACCCCGACCTGCTGGTGCACCGCGCGCTGGCCGCGTACCTGGACGCCACCGAGAACGGCACGCAGGCCGGCGGCAAGAAGCGCCGCGACCTGGCCAACCGGCTGACGGCCGACGACCGCGTGCTGGACGAGGGAACGCTGGTGCGCACCGGCATGCACTGCAGCGAGACCGAGCGCAACGCCGAGGACGCCGAGCGCGACCTGCGCACGTTCCTGGTGCTCCAATACATCAAGGAGCACCGGATGTCCGACGTGTTCGATGCGCTGGTCACGGGCATCAACGGAACGACCCTGGTGTTCCTGAGCCTGGAGGAGTTCCTGGTCGAGGGCGCCGCGCGCGTCAGCGAGCTCCCCGCCGGTGCCCAGCGCGCCGACCGCTGGATCGCCAACGAGCTGACCGGCCGCCTGGTCGCCCCGCGCAGCGGCATGTCCATCGGCCTGGGTGACCGCGTGAAGGTGGCGATCGCGATGATCGACCTCCCCGGCCGCAAGCTGGACCTGACGGTCGTCAAGCTCTCGCCGCGCAAGGACCTGGACACGCTGAGCCCTCGCGACCTGACCAACGTGCGCCAGACCAAGCCGGGCGCCGCGCCGCGAGAAGGCGGCGGCTTCGCGCCCGGCCAGGGCGAGCGCGGCCGAAAGGGCCGAGATCGCTCCAAGTACAAGCAGGGGCGCCGGGGGAAGCGCAGCTGGTGAGGGAAATTCGCTAGGATTCCACACCCGGACCGCGGCATCGCGCCGTGGGCCCTCGCGTCGCTCCCCTGCCGCCAGTGAAATTCATCGTCGCCTCCTATCCACGCAGCGGAAACCACCTGGTTCGTGGCATCCTGGAGTTCGGATTTCGGCGTCCGACGCTGGGACCACCGGCACTCCTCATGCGGGACGGGCCCATCGCCGATCGTCCGCCGAACGTGGCCAAGCGGGTGATCGCGATCGAGGACCGCGAGCCGATCGGGCTCAAGGCGCACTACCTGCACCACGTGCTGGCGCATCAGCGGAGGTTCCCCGACGCCACCGGCGTGCTGCTCGTGACCCGCAACCCGGGCGAGGCGATCACCTCGCAGCTGCTGCGGCGCTTCTCGCGCTCGCCATGGCTGACCGAGCGCCGGCTGCGCCTGGGCGTCGAGCGCAACGCCAGCGACTACCTGGGCCTGCTGTTCCTGCACCAGGCGTGGCCCGCCGATCGGCGATGGAACCTCGAGTTCGAGCGACTGGTCGACCCCACGGGATCGCTGGACTACGTGAACGCATTCCTGGCCGACATCGGTGCCCCCCACCGCCTGGACGCCGAGCAGTGGGCGAGCCTGCGGCAGGTGACGAAGGAAAGCCAGAGCTCGCTGGGCGGCCTGGGCGCACGCCGCAGGCC
>CANHFL010000044.1 GCA_947459855.1 Planctomycetaceae bacterium
CCTGCTCGGGGTTCCACGGATTCCTGCAGGTGCCGCCGAACCAGATCTCGCCGTACGCCAGCGCGCCGACGGCGGTCTTCGCCGTCAGGACCGCGCCGGCCCGCGCGAGGGCCGCGATGACCCACGCGTCTCGCGCGGGCACGCGGTCGCGCCACGGCTCGGCGCCCCACGTGGTGCGCACGCCGGCGGTGTCGAAGATGTCCTTCGCCGCGTACGGGATGCCGTGCAGCGGGCCGCGCACGCGCCCGGTGCGCAGCTCCGCGTCCATCGCGCGCGCCTGCGCCAGCGCCTGCTCCCGCATGACGGTGATCGCGCAGTGCAGGCGCGGGTTCAGCCGGTCGAAGCGGTCCAGCGCCAGCACGGTCAGGCGCTCGCTGGTGACCAGCTGCGCGCGCAGCATCGCGGCCAGCAGCGGGATTCCCGCGAATGCCAGCTGTTCGTCGGATGGCCGGTCCCCCGGCAGCTTGAGCATGGGCAGCGTCGCGGGGTCGCCCTCCGTCGTCACGCGCGCGGGGCGGAGGCCGGGAAGCGCCGAACGGAACGTCTCGGCGGGCGGCAGCTCGTTCGGCAGCGCACCCTGCGCCACCCGTGCCGCCAGTTGCGTGCGCAGCTCGCCGACGGTGCGAAGCAGCTGCTCGCGCTCGGCCACGGTGAACCGGATGCCGGCCAGCTTCTCGGCTTCGGCGATCGAGACGGCGGTGATGGCATCGGCGGAGTCGGGCGCCCCGCCGGACGGCTGCGGAGGTTCCGTGGTGGCGGGGGACGAAGGCCCGGCGCCGCGGCAGCCGGCCAGCGAACCCGCGGCCGCGGCGACAGCGGCTGCCCGCACGAGGAATCCACGCCGATCGTCCCGATCCATCCGGGCAAGGTACGCGTAACGGGGCCACGCGTCAGGCGGCGTTGCGCCGGCGATCCGTCGTGCGCGACGCGCCTGCGGCGCGGCATCCGCCGCTTGCCCGGCACGCCTACGCTGTCCGTCTCCTGGAGGCCCCATGCGACCCATTCGCCCGATGCTCGCCTCGCTCGCCGCCGCCGCATTCGGCGCGCTCCTCGCCTGCAGCCCCGCCCAGAAGGGCGACAGCCCCATGAACGTGAAGCCCAACGCCAACGGCCGGTCCGATTCCGGTTACGACGTCACCCCGCTCGCACCCGCCGTCGTCAAGGAGCTGGCGTCGAAGCTCAGCCCCGAGTCGTACCGCGTCACCCAGAACGCGGGCACCGAGCCTGCCTTCTGCGGCAACCTGCTGGACAACAAGAAGGAGGGCACCTACACGTGCGTCGTGTGCGGCCTTCCGCTCTTCAGCAGCGAGCACAAGTTCAACTCGGGCACCGGCTGGCCCAGCTTCCACTCGCCGGTCGACAAGGCGCACATCGCGTACCACGAGGACCGCTCGTACGGCATGGTGCGCACCGAGATCGACTGCGCACGCTGCGGCGCCCACCTGGGCCATGTGTTCGAGGACGGCCCGAAGCCGACCGGCCTGCGCTACTGCCTGAACTCGGCGTCGCTCACGTTCGTCGACAAGGGCAAGCTGCCGGCCGACGCGCTCACGAAGGACCCGACGGGCCTGGCGCGCGGCGAGGCCGCCCTCGCGGCCGACGCCCCGAAGCCCGGCGCACCCAAGGCCGGCGATCCCGCCGCGCCCGCCGCCGCGAAGCCCGCCGATCCCGCGCAGCCGAAGGCCGCGCCCTCGCCGCTGCAGACCGCGTACTTCGCCGGCGGCTGCTTCTGGGGCATCGAGCACTGGTTCGAGCTCTGCCCGGGCGTCGTCAGCGCCGAGAGCGGCTACATGGGCGGCAGCACCGACAAGCCGACCTACAAGCAGGTGTGCAACGGCGACACTGGCCACGCCGAGGTGGTCAAGGTCGTGTTCGACCCCTCGAAGGTGACCTATCACCAGCTCTGCGAGGGCTTCTTCATCATGCATGACCCGACGCAGCTGAACCGCCAGGGGCCCGACGTCGGCGACCAGTACCGCACCGCGATCTTCTGCCCGACGCCCGAGCAGGCCGCGATCGCGCGGTCGGTCATCGCCGACCTCGCGAAGGCCGGTGCGTACGGCGGCAAGAAGATCGTCACGCAGGTGGTCGAGGGCGGGACCTTCTTCCCGGCCGAGGATTACCACCAGGACTACATCACGAAGACCGGCCGTTACTGCCACGGCAGCAATCCGTGGCCGCAGGTGCTGGGTGCCGGGAAGGGCGCCGCGGAGCCCGGCGAGAAGCACTGACCCGGTCGCCGTCCGGCGGTGATTTCAGGCCGGGACCGGCATCCGTGCGGCCGCCGGCAACTTGTGCGGCCTGCTGCGGTAGGTTGTGCCGTCCATGCTCCCGCTGCTCGCCCTACTCATGCTCGCGGCCCCGCCATCGGGGGGCGTCGACGCGTACCTGCGCGCGCTGAACTCCGTGCCCGACGCGCAGCGGATCGCGCAGTGGCACGAGCTGCTCGGCAGCGAGCCGCACATCGCGGGCACCGAGGGCGACGCGCGGCAGATCGAGCGCCTGCGCGCCGCGTTCGTCGCGATGGGGCTGCAGGTCTCGGTGCAGGAATTCGAGTGCATACTGCCGCAGCCTCAGGATGCGGTCGTCGAGATCGTGATGCGTGGCGCACCCGCGGCCGGCACGGCCGGGGCACCGTCGGAACCCGGCGCGCGTCGCGGCGTCATCCCGCTCTCGACCCGCGAGCGCAACCTGGCCGAGGACCCCTCCGCGCAGCACCCTGGCCTCACGGCCGGCTGGAACGCATTCAGCGGCTCCGGCGACGTCACCGCGCCCGTCGTCTACGCGAACCACGGCACCAAGCAGGACTTCCAGAAGCTGAAGGAGTGGGGCATCGACTGCCGCGGCAAGGTGGTGCTGGCCCGCTACGGCGGCAACTTCCGCGGCTACAAGGCGAAGTTCGCCGAGGATGCCGGCGCCGCCGCGCTGGTGATCTTCACCGACCCCGCGGACGCCGGCACCAAGAAGGGCAAGACGTGGCCCGAGGGCGGCTGGGCGAACGACACGTGCATCCAGCGCGGTTCGATCCTGGCGCTGGAATGGCCCGGCGATCCCGAGACGCCAGGCGAACCCGCCGAGCCCGGTGCGGCACCCGCGGCCGGCACCCCTGCGATCGCGCTCCCGAAGATCCCCGTCCAGCCGATCGGCTACGGCGCCGCCGCGCAGATCCTCGCCCGCATGACCGGCAAGCCCGTGCCGGAGGGCTCGGGCTTCGCGGGCGGCATCCCCGCCGAGTACCGCCTCGAAGGCGGCCCGGACCTGCAGCTGCACGTCAAGGTCGTGCAGGACCGCGCGCGTCGGCGCAGCGCGAACGTGATCGCCGCGCTGCCGGGCGCGGTGCACCCGGACCAGTGGGTCATCGTCGGCTGCCACCACGACGCATGGTGCTTCGGCGCCGCGGATCCCCTGGCCGGCACCATCGCGCTGATGGAGAGCGCGCGCAGCTTCACCGAGGCCGCCGCGCGCGGCGAGCGGCCGGACCGCACGGTGGTCTTCGCCGCATGGGGCGCCGAGGAGTACGGCATCATCGGCAGCGTCGAGTGGGCCGAGGGCCACCGCGAGCGCCTGCTGAAGTCGGGCGTGGCCTACATCAACCTGGACATGGCCGCGATGGGCCCCAACTTCGGCGCCGCGTGCTCGCCCTCGCTTGGGGAGGCGATCCGCAGCGCCACCGTGCGCGTGCCGCAGGCGCGCGGAACACCGGGCGAGATGGTCTACGACCGGATCTCGGGCGGCGGCCGCAAGGACCCGCAGTTCGGCGACCTGGGCGGCGGCTCGGACCACATCGCGTTCAACTGCCACCTGGGCATCGCGTCCGCGTCGCTCGGAAGCGGCGGATCCGAGGGCAACAGCTACCACTCGAACTACGACACCATCGCGTGGTACCGGTCGACGGTGGGGGCCGACTACGCGCCTGCGCTCATGATCACGCGCATGACGAACGCACTGGCCGGCCTGCTGGCCGACAGCCCGGTCGTGCCCCTGAGCGCGGCCCGGCACGGCCGCGAGGCGCAGCGCATGCTGCAGGCGCTGCGCGACCGGGCCAAGGCGCCGGATCTCGTGGCCGCGATCGAGCCGCTCCAGGCCCGCGCCGCGGCGCTTGCGCAGTCCGGTGCGCAGCTCGACGCCGCGCTGGCCAGCGCGCTTCCCTCGCTGCGTCCGTCCGACCGCGAGCGGCTCGACCAGCTGCTCCTCTCGCTCGATCGCGCGTGGCTCGACTCGCGGGGCCTCGAGGGCCGCCCGTGGTTCCGCAGCATGCTGGCCGCGAGCGACCGCGACAGCGGCTATGCCGCCACGATGCTGCCGCTGCTCTCCGAGGCCGTCGATGCCGGCGACGTCGCGCGGGTTCAGGCGGCCGTCGCGCGCTACGGCGAGGTCTTCGGGAGGCTGGAGAAGGGCATCGGGGACGCCCAGTCCCTGGTCCAGTCGGCCTCGGCACCCTCCGGTCCGCCGGCCCCGCTGGGGACGCGCTGATCCGGCTGGCAGGTCGGGATGTCCGGGAACCAGGCGGCCGCCCTGCAATTCCCGTCGAAACCCCGGCCGTGTCCGGTTGCCCACAGGGCATTCCGAGAACATCCTCGGAAATCGCCCGTCATTCCCGGGCGGGTGGCTGCGTATCGTCCTGAGCCGGAACCGCTTCCACGCCAATCGGAGACACCGACCCCATGAAGGCCCCCGCGATCATCGCCTCCGCCCTCCTCGCCGCCGCCATCGCCTTGCCGGCTTCCGCGCAGATTGCGCTGCGGACCAAGCGCATCGTGAGCACCGGCCTGACCTATCCCACCTACGTGACGCACGCGCCGGACGACGCGACGCGCCTCTTCGTGCTCGAGAAGGCCGGTCGAGTCCGCATCGTCGACATGACGGCTGCGACGCCCACGCTCCTGGCGACGAGCTTCCTCGACATCAACGCGATCGTCGACGATGTCGCGAGCGTCGGCGACGAGCGCGGCCTGCTGGGACTCGCGTTCGATCCCGACTACACGGTCAACGGCCAGTTCTACGTCTACTACACCAACGGCGGCACGAACAACGTGGCGCGCTACACGCGCTCCGCCGCCAACCCGAACGTGGCGAACGCCGCGGGCGTGGTGATGATGACGTGGTCGGACCCGTTCACGAACCACAACGGAGGCTGGCTCGACTTCGGCCCCGACGGCAACCTCTACATCGCGGTCGGTGACGGCGGCAGCGCGAACGATCCCGGCAACCGTGCGCAGACGCTGACGTCCCAGATGGGCAAGATGCACCGCATCAAGCCCACGGTCGGCGGCAGCGCGCCCTTCTACACCATCCCCGCGGGCAATCCGTTCGTGGGCGGCGCGAGCACGGTCGACGACACGGTCTGGTCCTACGGGCTGCGCAACCCCTGGCGCTGCTCCTTCGACCGGGAGACCGGCGACCTGTGGATCGCCGATGTCGGCCAGAACGCGGTCGAGGAGATCGATTTCCAGGCTGCAGGCGCGGCGGGCGGTGCAAACTACGGCTGGCGCTGCACCGAGGGCACCTCGAGCACCGGGCTCAGCGGCTGCACGGCCGGCTCCCCGCTCCTGACCGCCCCGATCCACACCTACATCCACACCTCGGGCACCACGGGCGGCTATTCGCTCACCGGCGGTTACGTCTATCGCGGCTGCCGCATCCCCCAGCTCCGGGGCACCTACTTCTTCGCCGACTACGTGAACAACAACGTCTGGTCCTTCCGCTACAACGCGGCCACGAACGCCAAGACCGAGTTCTTCGTCCGAAACTCCCAGATGACTCCGTCGCTGGAGGGTGCGACCGTGAACCAGATCGTCAGCTTCGGCGAGGACGCGGCCGGCGAGCTCTACGTCGTCGACCACGGTGGGCAGGTCTTCAAGATCGTGCCCGCGGCCGGTGACGGCCCGTGCATCCGTCCGGGCGACATCGACGGCGACGGACGCGTCAACGGCACCGACCTCGGCCTGCTCCTGGGCAACTGGGGCGGCGCCGGATCGACCGACGTCAACGGCGACGGCACCACCGACGGCAACGACCTGGGCGTGCTGCTGGGCAACTGGGGCTGAACGGTCGCGGCCCCGCGGCCGTAGACTTTTCGCTCCATGCACCTCTCCGCACTCGCCGTCCTCCTGGCCTCTTCGCTGCTGCTTGTGCAGGCCGCGCCCCCGTCGGCGCCGGGCGGCGCCCGTCCGCCCGCGGCGGGATCGTCGCCTCCGGGGGTGGCACGCATCCCCGTGATGGTGGACCCGCCGATGCGGGACTTCGGCGTCGTGGCACCAGGCACCAAGCACCCCGCGACGTTCTCGCTGCGCAACGTCAGCAAGGATTCGCTGCGCATCGTGCGCGCCATGCCCAGCTGCAAGTGCACGGACCTGACGTCGATCGACGGCCAGGTGATCCCCCCGGGCGGGTCGATCCCCGTCTCCGCCGCGCTGCAGGTGCCGCGCACGCCGGGCCCGAAGGACGCCAAGATCATGGTCGTCTTCGAGGGCTACAACGGCATGGTCGAGGCCAAGATGCAGGCGGACGTCACGCTGCCCGTCCGCGCGGCGCCCGCGTTCATCGACGCGCTCCGCGGCAGCAACGACGGGACGATCGCGCTGTCCTCGGTCGACGGCAAGCCCTTCCGCGTGCTGACGGTCGGCGGCCGCGCGCCTGCCTTCGTCGGGTTCGACCCCGCCAAGGACGGGCCGCGCGCGCAGTACCAGGTGTCGTGGCGCGCCGCCGACATGGTGAACGGGACCGAGCTGCCGCAGTGGTGGGTGGTCGAGACCGACCGCGCCGACTGCCCGCTGGTGCCGCTCCGCGTGCGGCATGAGACCACCGGCAGCCGCTTCGACCCGGCGCGCATGGCGCGCTTCTGGTTCCCGCCCGAGAACGTCATGGTCGCGGGCCGCGTGAAGGCCGGCACGCCGGTCACGCTGACCACCACCATCGAGCACCTGAATCCGGCTGCGCAGGGCCGCGTGACCAACCCGGCATGGAGCGACGTCAAGGGCGTGCGGGTCCCGGGCGCCGAGGGCACCGCCAAGCTGGTCAGTGCCACCAAGCGCGGCGAGGAGTTCGTCGACCTGGTGATCGAGTTCACGCCCGCCGTCGGAACCGCCGGCGTCAAGTACGTCCCGGTCGAGGTCGAGACCGCGACGGGCAAGGGCCCGATGTTCGTCTCCGTGGTGGTCGAACCCTGAGCCGCGCGTGGACTTCGACCCCGCCGTCGCCGACCTGAAGGACCCCGCGCAGGTCCGCGCGCTGCTCGAGGCCGC
>CANHFL010000045.1 GCA_947459855.1 Planctomycetaceae bacterium
CCAGCCCGCCGTGAAGCCGCCGGCGATGCCCGTGACGCAGCCCCAGAAGCCCCAGTTGTCCACGATGTTCGTGACCCCGAGCTTGGTCTCCTTGGAGAAGAGCAGGTACCAGTTCAGGATGCCGTCGCGAAGGACGCCGGACGTCAGCTCGACCACGCCGATCATCAGGATGATCGGGTTGCTCAGGACGCGCCAGATCATCTGGAAGTAGCCGTCCTTGCGGTCGGGCGCCTCGTCCGCGGACGCGTCGGCCGTGTCCAGGGGGTCGAAGCCCGCCTGGTCCGGCGTGTCCTTCAGCAGGATCACGTCGATCAGCGCCCAGACGACCATGATGCCGGCGGGGATCGCGAAGATCAGCCACAGCGCGGGCACCGTGCGCCCGTCCAGCGCGAACAGCGTGTTGAGGATGGTGCGCGCAGCGGTCGGTTGGGCGGGCTGCTCCAGCTGCACGGCGTTGGCGATCGCGCGGCCCCAGTCGAAGGCGAAGTACACGCCCAGCGAGATCAGCGTGCCGAAGATGGCGCCGAACGTGCCGCGTTCGCGCACGTGGAACCAGTAGCTCTTGACCTTGATGGTGCTGACCGCGCCGAAGCTCTGGAACAGCATGTTCATGCTGTACATCACGGCCAGCCACACGCCCAGGCTCAGGTCCGCGGTGCCGTTGAGCTTCATGAACAGCACGCCCGCCATGCCGAAGTTCATGACGGCCGAGCCGAGCGCGCCCACCAGCATGCCGCGCTTGCCGCCCAGCTTGTCGACCAGCGGCCCGACGAAGAGCAGGCCGAGCGCGTACGTGGTCGCGCCCGCGCTGGCGATGAAGCCGAACTCCTTCTTCGTCATCAGCGCGCCAAGCGCCACCGCCGCGACGGTCAGGTTGTAGCGCCCCATGTAGAGGAACGAGTACGTCATCCCCAGCGGGAACCAGTTCATGAACCGGCGCCACATGAACTTCCGCGTGTGCTTCAGCGGGTTCGTCAGGAAGTACAGCGTGACGATGTAGGCGAGGGCCGCGCTGACCAGGAGGAGGGTCATGCGGGGAAGGTAGCGAAACGCGGCCCGCGGCGACGCTCGGGGCCGCGGTCAGCGGCGGCCGGCGGGCTTCACGACCTTCACGCACGCCGCGGCGGCGCGCGCGGTGCGGCGTGCCTCGGCGACGGTCCGCCCGGTGGCCAGGGCCACGCCCATGCGGCGGTAGGGGCGCGCGGAAGGCTTGCCGAAGATGCGCACCTCGACGCCCGGGGTGCGCATCGCGTCGGCGATGCCCGTGTAGGCGGGGGCGCGGTCGGAATCGAAGTCCGCCAGGATCACGGCGCTGGCGCTCGGCCCGCGGTAGGTGATCCGCGGGATCGGCAGCCCCAGCACGGCGCGCAGGTGGAGCTCGAACTCGCTCAGGTCCTGGCTGACCATGGTGACCATGCCGGTGTCGTGCGGCCGCGGCGAGAGCTCGCTGAAGATGACCTTGCTGCCGCGCACGAAGAACTCGACGCCGAAGAGGCCCGCGCCCTCGGGGCCCGCGATGCGGTCGGTGATGCGCTTCGCCATCCGCTGCGCCTGGCGCACCAGTGCGGGCTTCATGGGGCAGGGCATCCACGACTCCTGGTAGTCGCCGCGCTCCTGACGGTGCCCGAGCGGCTGCACGAAGACCGTGCCGCCGCCCGCCGAGCGGCGCTGCTTCACGGTGAGCAGCGTGATCTCGTAGTCGAAGTCGATGAACTCCTCGACGATCACCGTGCGCGTGTCGCCGCGCATGCCTGCCAGCGCGTAGGCCCACGACTTCGCGATGTCCGCGCGCGTGCGCGCGACCGACTGGCCCTTGCCGCTCGAGCTCATCACCGGCTTGATGACGCAGGGCAGGCCGATGCCCTTCCTGCCGCGCGTGCCCATGATCGCGGCCTCGAGCTCCGCCGCGCTGCCGGCGTACGCGTAGCGCGCGGTGGGAAGGCCCAGCTCCTCGGCCGCCAGCGAGCGGATCGCGTCGCGGTTCATCGTCAGGTGCGCGGCGGTCGCGGACGGGATCACGGTGGTGCCGGCCTTCTCGATCGCCAGCAGCGCGGTGGTGCGGATCGCCTCGATCTCCGGCACGACATAGTCCGGCCGGTGCTTGCGGACCACGCGGCGCACGGCGGCGCCGTCCAGCATGTCGATCACCTCGCGCGCGTCGGCCACCTGCATCGCGGGCGCGTCCTCGTAGCGGTCGACGGCCACCACGCGGCACCCCAGGCGCTTGGCGCAGATGACGAATTCCTTGCCCAGCTCGCCGGAGCCGAGCATCAGGAGCGTGGGTTGCGGGCGGGGTGCGGCGGCGGCGCGGCGGGTGGGCATGGTGCGCACCCTAGCGGCTGGGCGGCTGCGGGTCCATGCCGCGCTCGGCGGCGCGCACCAGCCCGTTCAGCATCGAACGGAACACGATCCCGTGCAGCGGCAGGACGGCGTACCAGTACGCGATGCCCGCCAGCCCCCGCGGGCCGAAGCGGGCGGTCATGGTGATGCGCGACCCGCCGGGCACGGTGGGCGACGGACCGACGTCGAACGTCAGCGTGGCCACGCCGGGCAGCAGCATTTCGGCGCGCAGCTCCAGGTGCCGCGGCGGGTGGATCTCCGTGACGCGCCAGAAGTCCAGCGCGTCGCCCAGGCGCAGGTCCGCCGCGTCGCGCCGGCCGCGCCGCAGGCCCGGGCCGCCGCACAGGCGGTCCATGATGCCGCGGATCCGCCAGAGCCAGTCCGCGCCGTAGTAGCCGCGCCCGCCGCCCAGCGCGCAGACCGCGCGCCAGGCCGCGTCCGGCGCCGCGGCGGTGTCGATCTCGCGGCGGTCGGTGAAGACCGTGCCGCCGGCCCATGGCGGGTCGCCCGGCATGATGCCGGCGTCGGACCAGGACGTCTCGACGGAACCCGCGTGGATCTTGGCAAGCGCGGCATCCATCGCGGCGCGGATGCCGAGGCATGTGTGCGGCATCAGGCGCGCGGCGTCGTCGTTGCGGCAGACCACGCGGTTGCGCAGGCCCTCGGCCAGCGGGCGCGCGATGCCCGAATGCAGCGGCGTGATCAGGTGGATCCACAGCGAGCTGAGCCGCGGCGAGAGCACGGGCACGGGGATGATCAGCCGCCGCCGCAGCCCGAGCGCCTGCGCCATCTCGCGCATGATTGCCTCGTACGAGCGCACCTCGGGGCCGCCGATGTCGATGGCGCGGCCCGCGGTCGCCGGGTTCTCCAGGCTGGCGATCAGGTAGTGCAGCACGTCGCGCACGGCGATCGGCTGGCATTCGGTGCTGACCCAGCGCGGCGTGATCATCACCGGCAGGCGCTCCACCAGGTAGCGCAGGATCTCGAACGACGCGGAACCCGACCCGATGATCATCGCGGCGCGCAGCGCGGTCACCGGCACGCCCGCGCTGCCCAGCGCGGCCTCGACCTCGCGGCGCGAGGCCAGGTGCTCGCTCAGCCCGCTGCCCACCTCGCCCAGACCGCCCAGGTAGATGATGCGCGGGACGCCGGCCTCGGCCGCAGCCATCCCGAATGTCGCCGCCAGCGCACGGTCGCGGCCGCGGTAGCCGCCGCCTGCCCCGTCCATCGAGTGCACCAGGTAGTACGCGCCGACGCAGCCGCGCATCGCCTCTGCCAGGTGCGCGCCGTCGGACACGTCGGCCTCGACGACCTCGACGCCCTCGCGCGACGCCCACGGGCGGGCCCGCAGCTTCGCGGCGCTCCGCACGCAGCAGCGGACGCGGTAGCCGCGGTCCAGGAGCCGCGGGGCCAGCCGGCCGCCGATGTACCCCGTGGCGCCGGTCAGGAAGACGGTCGGCTGCGGTGGGGGCTTCATGGGGTCAATCCTAGGGATCCCCGGAGGGGGGCAGCTCTCGCAGGTTTCCGGCCATTGTTCCCAACTTCATCGCGGTTCGTGCCCGTTGTCGCTTTGGCCCCGCCGTATCGAATCCCATAGTGGGGCTACCCTCTGTCCTCCACACCATGAAGACGCGTCTTGCGATGCTTGCTGCCGTGCTCGCCTTGGCTGCCGCCGTTCCCGGCGCGCACGCGGGTTTCGTTGGCTGGCAGGCGGCGATCCGGAGCGCGGGTTCGGGCCGGTGCTACGTGGACGTCTTCGCGGGCTTCGGGGCCTCGGGCGACCGACTGCTGAACGTCTACGACCTGAACATCCAGCTGGGCGGCGGGGCGTCGTTCGTGCAGGGCAGCAGCGCGGCCTCCAGGTGGAAGGCCCAGGACGACATCTCGGCCGAGAACTCGGAAGACAGCTTCGTCACGCTGGGCGGCTTCGACGGCGGTGACGGACACCTGTACAGCTCGTACGGCACGTCCGCCGACCCGAACTTCACCAACTACACGACCGCCGGAGCGGTGACGATCCCCACCAGTGCCGGTTGGTACAACGCGGACCCGACGTCCACCGACATCCGCGCGGGCGACCTGCTCTCGACCTACTCGTCCTGGAGCGGTGCGGTGATCCAGGGCGCCGCGGCCTCGAAGCAGGTCTGGGTCGGCCACTTCGTGATCGACCGCGACATCCGCGACGCGTGGACGCTGTCGATCGGCGGCTCGGCGGCCTTCAACTCGGGCACCAACGCGACCGACACGCAGACGTTCGTCGGCGCGGTGGCGGCGCCCGCCAACGTGCAGGCATCCGATGGCACCAGCCCGGCGGCGGTGACGGTCACGTGGAGCGCCTCGCCCGGCGCCACCGGCTACCGGATCTTCCGCGATGGCCGTGCCGCGGGCGCCGTCGGTGCCGTGACCACGTTCAGCGACGGCGGCGCCACGCCCGGCACGCTCCACGCGTACACCGTGCGCGCCACGCTCCACGCGGGCACCTCGGATCCCAGCGAGGCCGACTCCGGCTGGCGCGCGCTCTCCGCGCCGGCGACGTTGGCCGCTTCGGACGGCACGGCCACCGACAAGGTCGTGGTCTCGTGGGCCGCATCGTCGGGTGCTGCGGGCTACGAGGTCTACCGGGCCATCGGCAGTGGCACCGTGGATCTGCTTGACACGGTCGGCGCCTTCACGCAGTACGCCGACACCTCCGCGCTGCCCGGAATCTCGTACACCTACCGCGTGCGCGCGATCGGCCCGCTGGGCGGCTCGGCCGTCTCGGCGCCGAACACCGGCTACCGCAACCTGCTGCCGCCCACGGGCGTTGCCGCCAGCGACGGCACCACCGCCGCGGGCGTGACGGTCACCTGGACCGCGCCCGAGGGCGCCACCGGTTACGCGATCCTGCGCAACGGATCGGCGTCGCCGATCGCCACCGTTGGCGCCGTGACCACCTACCTGGACGCCACGGCGGTTGCGGGCACCGTCTACACCTACACGGTACGGGCGACGGGCGCCGCCGCCGGCAGCCAGAGCGCGGCCAGCGCCGGCGACGCCGGCATGCGCGCGTACGCCGGGCCCGGGTCCGTGGTCGCCAGCGACGGCACGTTCGCCGACAAGGTGGTCGTCTCGTGGGCGCCCGCGGGCGGCGCGCTCAGCTACCGGCTGTTCCGTGACGGGTCGGAGTCCCCGGTCCTGTCGGGCATCACCGGCACGTCGTGCAGCGACCTGACGGCGCTGCCCGGCGTGGGGCACACCTACGTCGTGCGTGCGGTCTACGCCGCGGGCATCTCGCTCCCCAGCGCGTCCGATGCCGGGTACCGCAACGTCGCGGCGCCGGCCGGCGTGGCCGCCACCGACGGCATGCACGTCGACAAGGTGTCGGTGACGTGGGGCACGGTGACCGGCGCGGTCTCGTACCGCGTCTACCGCGGCGCCACCGAGATCGGCAGCGCCGCGGGCACGTCGTTCGACGACACCGGCGCCGTGCCCGGCGTGTCGTACCCGTACACGGTGCGCGCGTCCGGCCAGGTTGGGATCGGTGCGCCCGGCACCGCGAACGCCGGTTTCCGCGCGCTTGCGGCACCCGCTGGCGTCACCGCCACCGACGGCACCAGCGTGGCCAAGGTGGACGTCTCGTGGGGCGCGGTCGAGGGCGCGACGGGCTACGCGATCTATCGCGACGGCTCCGCCACCGCGCTGGCCACCGTGGGCGCGGTGCTGACCTACGCCGATACCGCCGCGGTCCGCGGCGTGCAGCACACGTACGTGGTGCGTGCATCCGCCGCGACGGGCGTGGGCGTGGCAAGCGCGTCCGACGCGGGCTACCGCAACCTGGCGCCGCCGACCGGCGTCGTGGCTTCGGACGGCACGTCCGCGGCCGCGGTCAACGTGGGCTGGGCCGCGGTGGCTGGCGCGACGGGCTACTCGATCCACCGCACGCCCTCGGGCGGCGCGGCCGAGCTGGCCGGCACCGTCGGTGCCGTGCTGACCTTCGCCGACGCCGGTGCCTTGCCGGGCGTGGCCTACAACTACACGGTGCGGGCGACGACCACCGTCGCGACCTCCGCCGCCAGCACCGCGAACGCGGGCTTCCGCAACGTGTCGGCCCCTGCGAACGTCGCGGCCACCGATGGCACGGCCGCCGATCGCGTCACGATCACGTGGTCCGCAGTCCCGGGCGCGACGGGCTACCGCGTGTTCCGCAGCGGCAGTGCCAACGCGATCGCGACGGTCGGCAACGCGACCAGCTACGACGACGCCACCGGCGCGGCCGGCACCCAGTACGGCTACACCGTCAAGGCCGTCGGTGCCGTGACGGGCGCGGTCAGCGCGGCCAGTGCCGCGAACACCGGCTGGCGCAACCGCCCGGCGCCCACCGGCGTCGTGGCCACCGACACCACGCCCGCGAAGGTCCGCATCACGTGGAACGCCCTCACGGGCACGCCCGCGGCCACGGGCTACCAGGTCTACCGATCGATCGGCGGCCTGCCCCCGGTGCTGCTGGGCAGCACGGCTGCGGCGACCCGCGCGTTCGACGACACCACGATCGCCCCCGGCGTGGTGGGTACCTACACCGTGCGCGCGAGGTTCTCGCTGGCCGGCACCACGCCGACGCAGGCCGTGTTCACGCTGCCCTCGGTGGGCGACACGGGCACGCGCCCGCTGGCGTTCGACGGCTCCGAAGCCGAAGGAAGCGACGAGGGCGGGACGGTCGCGGGTGCCGGCAAGGAAGGCCCGGGCACCGCGGACGCGGTGCTGCAGGGCAGGGGCCAGGCTGACGCGGAGACGGGCGGCGATGGATCGTCGCCGGGGGATGGCGGTGCGGCCGGCTCGGGCGACACGGGTGGCAGCGATGCCCCAGATGGCAACGCCGGTTCGGATCCCGATGCGGGCGCTGGTGC